>DATLNE010000008.1 GCA_035536915.1 Acidimicrobiales bacterium | reverse complement strand
TTCCGTTGCACCCGCCCCCAAACCGGCCGGGTCCCCCCCCCCACTTCGAGGCCGAGGAGGGCGGCGGCGTCCGACACGCCTTCACCCCGGGCCACGGCGGCATCGATGGCGGCCACCGCCGCGGGCGTGTCGAGGTCGTCGTCGAGGGCGGCCCGCACGTCGTCGAGCGCCCCGGCGCCGGCACCGGCCGCCGTCCACCGTTCCAGTCGGCCGGCCGCTTCGGGCATGAGCCGCTCGTTCCACTCCCACCCGGCCCGGTAGTGCTGGGCCACGATGGCCAAGCGGATGGCGCCGGGCTTCCACTCCTTGAGCAGGTCGCTCACGAACATGAGGTTGCCAAGCGACTTCGACATCTTCTCGCCGTCCATCCGCACCATCCCGACGTGCATCCAGTGGCGCACGAAGCGCTCACCGGTGGCCGCCTCCGACTGGGCGGCCTCGCACTCGTGGTGCGGGAAGACCAAGTCGCTGCCGCCGCCGTGCAGGTCGATTGTGGTGCCCAGTTCGCGCATAGCGAGAGCCGAGCACTCGATGTGCCAGCCGGGGCGGCCCGGTCCCCACAGCGACTCCCACGCGGGCTCGTCGGGGGCGGACGGCTGCCACAGCACGAAGTCGAGCGGGTCCTGCTTGTGCGGGTCGTCGGGCTTGCCGCCGTGCACGGCCGCCAGCCGCAGCATCTCGTCGCGCTCGAGGTGGCTCACCTGGCCGAACTCGGCGAACGACGACACGTCGAAGTACACGGCGCCGCCTGCCCGGTAGGCGTGGCCCGCAGCCAGGACCCGGTCGATGAAGCCGAGGATGTCGGGGATGGCCGAGGTGGCCCGGGGCTCGCTGTAGGCGGGCAGCAGCCCCAGCGCCTGCATGTTCTCGGTGAAGCGGGCCATCTCCTCGGCGGCCAGGTCGAGGTAGTGCACGCCCAGCTCCCGCGCCTTGCGCAGGATGTCGTCGTCGACGTCGGTGACGTTGCGCACGCAGTGGGTCTCGTGGCCCAGGTCGCGCAGCCGCCGTTGCAGCACGTCGTAGGCGACGTAGGTGGCGGCGTGGCCGATGTGGGCGGAGTCGTACGGGGTGATCCCGCACGTGTACATGGTGACGACCGGGCCAGGCTCGAACGGCACCACCGCGCGGCGCGCCGTGTCGTAGAGCCGCACGGTCACGGCAGGGTGATCCCCGTCATGCGGATGGCGGCCCGGGCCTTGTAGCGCACGTTCAACTGCAGGAGCACGGCGGTGATGGCCTCGATGGGCGCAGCGTTCGACAGCGACCCGGCGTCGAGCGGGCGAAGGGCGGGGATGCAGTCGACGATTGTGGCGGTGACCTCGGTGGCCGAGGGGTGGTCGGAGCAGATGAGCACGTCGCTCTCCACCGGGGTGCCGAGCTTCATGAGGGCGTGGGCGGGCAGGTGGTGGAAGGCGGCCGCCACACGGGCCTTGGGCACCTCGCTCTGCACGTGGGCGGCCACCGAGCCGCGGGGCGGCACCAGCGGCTGGAACTCGTTGCCCACCTTGACCAAGGCGTTGGCCATGCAGATGACCACCTTGTCGTCGAGGTAGTCGCTCACCGACGCCGCCGTGGCCGCCGCCGCGTCCCACGGGGTGGCCACCACCACGACCTCGCAGTCGGCCGCCATCGGGTTGTCGCCCGCCCGCAGGGGCAGGTCGAGGTCGGGGAACTTGTCGCAGATGGCCGTACACGCCTCCTGCGCCCGTTCCTTCGAACGCGAGCCGATGGTCACTTCGATTCCCACCGATGCCAAGCGAGCAGCCAGTGCGCTGCCGGCCGGGCCGGTCCCTCCCAGGATGCCTACGTGCACGGTGCCTACCCTAGGCGGGAGGGGTCGCTCAGCAGTATTTGGCGAGGGTCGGGTACGGGTTCACCGGCCCGCCGCCGCCGGGGTGGATCTCGAAGTGCAGGTGGGTCGGCCCGCCGCTGGCGTTGCCGGTGTTGCCCACCGTGCCGATCACCGTGCCCGCCGACACCCGGCCCGTGGGCCCGGTGTAGGAGTGGAGGTGGGTGCCGAAGTAGGTGGTGCCGTCGTCGCCGTCGAGGTAGTACGACAGGCCGCCCAGGCTGGAGTTGTGCTTTCGGACGGTGCCGCTGACGCTGGCCACCACCGGCGTGCCGCGGGGCGAGAGGATGTCGGTGCCCTGGTGGCGGCGACCGCCCGAACGGGGCTGGCCCCAGTCGTTGGTGAACGAACGCGGCCCCTGCACCGGGCAGATCCACGAACCCGACCCGATCACCCGGGCGCCGCCCGACGGTGCCGGCGCCGCCGCAGGCGCCTGCCGTGAGGCGCTCCGCTCGCGCTGGGCACGAGCCTGCTCCTCGGCTGCCTTCTTGGCTTCGAAGGCGGCCTGGGCGGCGGCCAGCTTCTCCAGTTCTGCCATGGCCTTGCCCGACTCTGCCCGCAGCGCCTGGGCCGCGGCTCGCTGTTCGGCCAGGCGCTTGCGCATGGCTTCCTGGCCCGCCTCCATGTCGGCCCGGGCCACCCGGAAGCGCTCCAGGTCGTCGGTGTCGCCCAGCGTCACGATGCGCAGCATGGCCTGGCCCCGCGACAGGGAGCCGGGGTCGCTGCTCAGGGCCGAGGGGCCGATCCCGCTGTTGACGTACTGGCGCACCGCGAGGTCGCGCACCCGCGTGGCCAACTGGTCGACCTCGGCGCGTGCCGTGGCCGTGCGGGCTTCCAGCCGGCTGAGCTCGTCTTCGACCTTGGCCAACGCCGACTGGGCCGCGGCGTGTCGAGCGGCAGCGGCGTTGGCTCGCTTCTGCGCGTCGGCCACGTCGCCTGACCGGTCGCCCTCGGCGGCTCGCGCCGGGCTGACCATCAGGAGCGTGCACGCGACGGCGACCACGAAAGCCACAGCTCGTCGCATGGGCGACAAGGCTAGCGAAGGACCGGCCATTCAGTCGATGTCGACCGAGTTGCCCAGTACGGCGCCGCCCACCAGCACGATGACGGCCAGCAGCAGTGCCCAACTGAAAGCGTTCATCACCAGCCAGGTGCCGCCGAAGACGAGGCCGAGCATGGCGAGCAGCAACAGGACCATCACGACGCCCGACCCCTACAGCCGCGGCGCACGCCCGCCGCGCGGGCGGGCAAAACGGCCGACGCCGCGCAGCAGCGGTGCGGGAACGGCGGGGCTCTGGCCAGGCGTGCGCCCGGCAACCGCGCCGATCAGTCGAGGCCCCCGCGTGGGACTGCCGCCCAGCCACCACAGTGCGCCCGCCATGGCCAACAGCATCGAGACCGCCATCATGCGCTCGGCCCGCGTGTCGGGGAAACGGAAGGGCGTGCGGGCAACCGTGCTGGGCGGCCGCCGGAGCGCAACCAGCGAGGTCGGCGTGCTACCTACTCGCGTGGGAGGCGCCGCGAGCCCGGCGGTCGGAGGCTCGAAAAGCTCCGGCACCGAGATCAACGGCGGCGTGTCGTCGTCGGGCAGGGTAGTCGTGGTGGTCGGCTCGTCGTCGTCCGGGAGGTCCTCCGTCACGAGCGTGCCCGCGCCCGGTGACGCGAAGTTGACCATGTAGCTCGTTTGCGTCGGCGCGCTCGGTGCCCCACCCGGAGGGGGAGGCGGCGGCCCAGTGGGCACGAGGACGATGTCGTAGTTGTCGTCGACGTCCTGCATCGACGACGACAGCGTCCAGAACATCGCGGTGCCCCCTGCCGCCACCGTTCCCGGCGCGCAGTTCACGTTGTCCCACGTGGGCACCTTGCTCCACGGCCCGTTGACCTCGCCGTCCCATGCAGACAGCGCCGGGCAAGCGAAGACGGTGGCCCCCGGCGGCAGGACGATGGCGTCGGGATGCGGAGCCTGGTCGACCGTGGTCGAGGTACTCGGTCCGGTGCCTGCCTTCTGTTTGGGCGCGGCCTCTAGGTACAGCGTGGCGTCGACCGACGCCTCGACGGTGAAGTGCATAGCGGCAATGGCCTGGGGCCCGTCGAGCCCGTGGGCCACGGTGAGTCCGCCCTCGTCACCGGTGGGCGGACCGGGCACCGTTGGCGTGATGGGGATGGTAGGCGGGAGGGCGGACGATGTCGCAGGCTCGGCCTGCCACTTCGACCACCAGCCCTGCTTGACCGGCGCATCGGCGCTCACCAGTTCGCCGCCAACGCCGACCCCCACGGCGAGTACGACCACGGCCACCGCAAGTCGCTTCACGAGCGCCCCCTCCGACGTCGCCGGGCAGTGGCGGTAGGGGCAGACGTCCCCGAGCGATTGATCACGTCGAGGTCGCCGCCCAAGTAGGCGGAGACGACCCGGGAATTACTCAGGACCTTGTCCGGCACGTCCTGCACAACAACGGCACCCAACTCCAACGCCACGATCTCGTCGGAGATCGAGGTGATGAGGGGCATGTCGTGCTCGATGACGAGCATGGCGCAACCCGCCTCCCGCTGGATGCGCTTGAGCAACGGCCCCAGGGCCTCGGTCTCCCGCTGGGCGATGCCCGAGGACGGCTCGTCGAGGATGAGCACCGAGGGGTCGTGGGCGATGGCCATGGCCAGGTCGACAACCCGGCGCGTGCCCGTGGACAGCTCGGCGACGAACTTGTCGCGGAACGCACCGAGGTTCATCAGTTCGATGAGATCCTCCACCGTCCAGGCGACGTCCTCTTCCATCTCCTGCACCGCGGGCAGGTTCAAGGCGGACGCCAAGTGGTCGCGGATTTCCAGGTGGCGCTCCAGGCCGATGGCGATGTTCTCGCCCACCGTCATCGACGGGAAGATGCGGGCGTCCTGGAACGACCGGCCCAAGCCCACTTGGGCCCGCCGGTCGGCACCCCAGCGGGTGACGTCGATGCCCTTCAGGACGATGCGTCCCGCGTCGAGCGGTAGCAGCCCCGACACCAGGTCGAAGATCGTGGTCTTGCCCGCGCCGTTGGGCCCGATGAGCCCCAGGATCTCGCCCTCGTGCAGCGTGAACGAGACGTTGTCGACCGCGGTGATCCCGCCGAATCGCTTGGTCAGCCCCTCGACCTCGAGGACCGGCTTGCTGCGGTCGACGGCCTTGCGGACCTTCGCCTTGGTGGTCGACTTGCCCGTGCCCTCGAGGAACACCGAGCGCAGGATGTCGCCTCGCTCCAAGAGCTCCTCGGTCGGACCGGAGAAACGCACCTCGCCCTTCTCCATGAAGTAGGCGCGGTTGGCGATGGTCAGCGCCACGTTCACGGACTGCTCGACCAAGATCACCGGGCAACCGCTCGCATGGATGCGCCGGACGATGCCCAGCAACTGCTCGACGACGCTAGGTGCCAGCCCGAGCGACAACTCGTCGATGATCAGGAGCTTGGGCTTGGCCACGAAGGCCATCCCTAACGCCAACTGTTGCTGCTCGCCGCCCGAGAGGTTGCCCGCCATCTGGTCCCACCGCTCTTGTAGGCGCGGGAAGAGGCCGAGCACCTCGTCGATGCGGCCCTGCACCGCGGCGGGGTCCTCCTTGGCGTACATCCACGTGCCGGCGGTGAAGTGCTCGGCCACGGTCAGGGTGGGGAACACGGCTTTGCCGCCGGGGACCTGCACGATGCCGAGCCGAGCCGCCTTGACCGGGCTGAGGCCGGTGATGTCGTGGCCGTCGAAGGTGATTGTGCCGCCCATGGTGGGGACCAGCCCCGAGATGGCCTTCAGCAGGGTCGACTTGCCCGCTCCGTTGGTGCCGAGCAAGGCGATGATTTCGTCGCGGCCGACGTCGAGGTCGACGCCGAAGAGGATCTGCACGGAGCCATAGGCGACTTCCACCCCTCGGCACGACAACAGGGGCCCGTTCCTGTTCGTGGTCGGCTCGTCGGCCTCGATGACTGCGGCGTTGCTGCGGCGGGCGAACATCACAGGTCGGCCCCCACGCGGAGGTGCTCGTGGTCGGGCGCCTCGTCGACGGGCAGCACCTCGCCGCACACCGGGCAGGTCACGCGTCGGTCGTTCAGCACGTCGAAGCCTTCGACGGACTCGACGTGCTCCTCGGCGTCCACGACGACGGAACGCTCCTCCGCGTCGATGCGCCGGTCGGCTACCAGGGACGGCACGTGGATGTCGTGGCGCACTGCCAACATGCGGAGACACCGGTCGCGGAGCCGATAGGCGCCTTGGGCCAGGCCGCCGGGCAGGAACAACAGGATCAACAGCAGGCCGGGGCCGGTCACCAGCAGCGAGAGGTTGTCGATCCAGTCCTCGCCGAAGAAGCGCACGCCCTCGAGCAGGATGACGCTGGCCACGGCGCCGGCCACCGACGTGAGCCCGCCAATGGCGGTGATGACGAAGATGGCGATGCTGGGCCCGATGCCGTAGCTCGACGCCCCCACGTCGTTCGTCTGGTAGGCGAGGAGCACGCCGGCGAGGGCGGCCATGCCGCCGGAGATGGCGAAGGCGGCCAGCTTGGTGCGGGCCGGGTTGATGCTGTAGCTGGCCGCGGCCCGGGGGTTGTCGCGGATGGCGACCACGGCGCGCCCGGCTCGGCTGCGCCGGTACGAACGGGCCACGACCATGACGAGGGCGAGGGCGACCAGGCACATCCAGTAGTAGCTGCGGGTGGACGGGGTGCCGTCCTCGCCGACCAGCGAGATGCGGCCCCACAGGACCGGCGTCTCGATGCGGGCCGTCTCCGAGGGCATGAGGAGCTTGCCGATCCAGAAGTGGCGATTGAGGATCACCAGCTCCATCGCCCCGGCGAAGGCGAGGGTGGCCACGGCCAGGTACAGGCCGGGGATGCGCAGGGCGGGGATGCCGAGCAGGGAAGAGACCAAGGCGCCCGCCACCATGGCGACCACGAGCACCAGGAAGAAGTCGAGGTTGTGCTCCCCCGCCATCTTCCCCGCTACTACGGCACCCACCCCGACGATGCCGAACTGGCCCAGGCTGATCTGGCCTCCCCACCCCGACAGCACCACCAACGACACGCCGACGATGGCGCTGATCACGGCCAGGATGGCGAAGCCCATGCGGTTCTCGCCCAACAGCCACGGCAGGGCGACGAGCAGGATCGCTCCGGCGGCGGGCAGCACCCACCGGGCAGCGGTGACGGCTCGCAGGCCGGCCAGCTCTCGGGGGATGGGCCGATTCTCCTGCACCGCCTGCCACGAAGCCACGCCGGTGTCATGGGCCCGGCCCATGCGGCTGCGCTGCAGGAGCAGGGCGGCAAGGACGACCACCACCATCACACCGGCAATGAGGGCGTCGGAGCCGTAGTGCACACTGGCGCTGGCCGCCATCACGCCGATACCGCAACCTGCCACCAGGCACAGGATCATCGACTCCATACGCGCCACCACGGCGGCCGTCAGGGCGAAGAGGAGCACCCGTGGCCCGAGAGAGCCGTCGAGGGGCACGCCGACCATGCCCGAGCGCACGAAGATGGCCATCCCGGCAAGGAAGGCGGCAATAATCCAGGCCACTGCTTCCACCCGCTTGACGGGGATGCCGAGCAGCGCGGCCCGGTCGGCGTTCTCGGCTGAGGCCCGCAGGGCGATGCCGATCCGGGTGTAGCGGAGGAAGCCCGCGAGGACCAGGGTGCACATCACGATGGCGACGATGCCGAAGAAGTAGTCGCCGTTGAGAGTGGTCAGCCCGACGCTCATCGTCCGCGACGTGAACGGCGACTGGTAGCTGACGAGGAGGGCGTCGTTGCCCAGCCAGATGGGGATGAGCAGCCCGACGTAGGCAAGGATCTGGCTCACCCCCAGGGTGGCCACGGTGAGGATGAGCCGGGGCGCCTTGTCGAAACGCCGGATGACCAGCACGTCGACGAGCAAGCCCAGCAGCGCCGAGGAAACCAGGGCGGCGGGAAAGGCCACCCACCACGACATCCCCTTGAGCGCCATCATCGAGGCGAACCCGATAGCGGGCACGGCGCCGAGGCTGGCCGCTGCGAAGTTGATGATGCGGTTGGTGCGGTAGATGAGGATGATGCCCACGCCGAGCAGCCCGTAGAGCGCGCCGATGCTCGCCCCTTGGATCCATATGCCGGCGGTGGGCGACCACATACGCTCGACGAACAGGTAGAAGGCCGAGAACGCCGCTGCCGTAGTCGCCACCTTGTACGGCAGCGTGCCCCGGTGCGCACGCACCGGGGCCAACAGGCCTTGGACCCGCTCGACCGCGGCGATCATGGGCGCGGCTTCGCCGGTAGCGAGAGCAGGCCGGAGGGGAACCGGCCGTCGAGGAAGGATCGGCCGCCGTTGAGTGAGGTGTACGAGCCTTTCACGTTGTTGAACTGCGAAGGCGTCATCGGCGCCCAGTAGACCTCGCGCAGGCTGTCGTTCCACGTGTAGTTGCCGGCAGCCAGCGAGCGCTGCGAGCTCTTCTCGTTGGTGGTCGTGCCGAGCAGGCCCGTGCGTGTCGCCCCTGTCTCCACCGCGAAGGCAGTGAGGTTCGGCCCCGCCATCTGGATCATGGCGCCGAGCATGGCGTAATAGTGCAGCTCTTCCTCGGCCGATGCGTAGAGGGCGTCGGCGTAGCCCCCCGCCTTGTAGACCTTTGTGGCCGAGTTGGCATCGAAGGGCCCCTGCTTGGGGAACTGCGCCAAGCCGAAGGCGTTCTCGAACTGCTCGTAGTTGCCGTCGCCTTGGCTGGGCGGCTTCTGGCTCGGCTTCTGCGGGTACTCGGCTCCGTGGTCGTAGGCCTGGGCCGAACGATCGAGGTCCATGACGCCGGTGCCGACAATGACTGTCTCGGGGAAGTACCGCTCGTCGGTGAACGTCTTGTAGAGGAACTGGGGCGCCACCTGGTCGCAGAAGCACATGACCGTGGTGACTGTGCCCTTGGCGACCATCGATTCATAAGCGGCCCGACGCTGCTGGGGCAGGGTGGAGATGTCCTGGGCGTACTTGTATTCGTTCTCAACCACGACCCCGCACTTCGACTTGACCAGCGCCTTGAGGCGCTCGACGGTCTTGAGGTTCTCGGGGTCGTCGGTGGTGACGACACCCAGCTTCCGGGGCCGGTCCTGCAGGTTCAGGGGGACGCCCGTTGCCGTGGTCGAGTTCTTGGCGTAGGCAGCCTTGGCCGAGCCCCCGCCGTGCATGCGGGTGCAGTACCAGGTGGAGATCTCGTCGGCCATCTCGTAGCCGCCCATCTGCACGTCCCAGTGATACGGCCGCAGGCTGGCGTTGAACTCGTCGGTGAACCCGTAGCCGCCGATGTTCACCACCTTGAGCTGGCTCAGCTCCCTGTACGTGTCCGACGACACCGAGTTGGCCCAGGTGGCAGCGAAGGGGTTCTCCTTCTGCACCATCTGGCGGACCTCGATCTTGAGCTCGGCGTGGTTGGGCGCCTTCTCGCCGCCGGTGGTCGACTTGAACTGGTAGGGGACGATGTCGACCTTGCGGCCGTAGAACTCGTAGTTCTCGTTCAGGAACTTCTCGGCTGCCTCGGCGAACTTGCTGAACTGGGCGAAGCTCGGCGAGCCCTGGCTTTCCAGGATCTTCTGCACCGCGGCGCCGTAGTTGCCGAGCATGGCCACGACCTTGATCGAGTCGCCGGTCACGCCCCGTGTGCCGCGGGGTGCGCCACCGTTGGTGCCGGTGAACTTGCCGACACACGGCGGCGCCCACTCGTAGAGGGCGGGGTCGTACTGCTTGCCGTTGACGCAGTGCTTGGTGTCGCCTTGGCCCGGGCCTGGCCGTGTCGGGTCGTTGGGGTTGTTGGGGTCACCAGGGCCGGTGCCGCCAGGGCTGGTGCCGCCAGGTCCGCTGGAGCCGCCCGGGCCACCGACGACAGAAGGGTCGACGGCGTCGTCGATGCCGTCACCGTCGGCGTCGACGAACGAGCTGCCGGAGCCGTTGCCGGCTCCGAGGGAGGTCAGGTCGGACTCCTTCTCGGCCGTCGAAGGCACCACGGCGATGATCAAAAGCTGGACGGCAGCAACGGCCAACAGCGGTCCGTAGCGTCGGGCCAACGTCGCACGACTCATGTGGGTGAACCCCCTTCGCGGAGGGATCGACCCGCCACGTTCGGCTGGTGCGTCCCCCCCGACGGTTGTGTCAAGGGCGCGGTGCCACTCTCAGTGAACCACGCCGATGTCGATTTCTTTCGTCACCTGGAGCGGTGACTCCTGCCCTTAGGGGCGGGCGCGACCGCCGATCAACCGCTTCCTTACAGCTGGAGCGCCTTGACCTCGAGGAACTCTTCCAGCCCGTGGGAGCCAAGCTCCCGGCCCACGCCCGACTGCTTGTAGCCGCCGAACGGGGCCAGCGGGTTGAACGAGCCGCCGTTGACCTCCACCTGGCCGGTGCGCAGCTTGCGGGCCACCTGCTTGGCCTTCTCGGGATCGCCCGACCACACGCCGCCGGCCAGGCCGTACACCGTGTCGTTGGCGATCTCGACGGCCTCGTCCTCGGTGTCGTAGGGCAGGATCGACAGGACGGGCCCGAAGATCTCCTCCTGGGCGATCGTCATGTCTGTGCGCACCTCGGAGAACACGGTGGGCCGCACGAAGTAGCCCTTGTCGAGGCCCTCGGGCGGCTCGACGCCACCGGTCAGCAGCTTGGCCCCCTCCTCGATGCCCTTCTCGATGTAGCCGCGCACCCGGTCGCGCTGGGCGGCCGACACCAACGGGCCCAGGCGGGTGCCGTCGGCTGTGGGGTCGCCGGGGGTGTAGCTCTCGGCCGCCTGCACGGCGATCTCCTCGGCCTCGGCCAACCGGCTGCGGGGCACGACCATGCGGGTCAGGGCGCTGCAGGTCTGGCCCGAGTTGAGGAAGCACTTGCCCACGCCGTCGCTCACGGCCTTGGTGAAGTCGGCGTCATCGAGGATGACGTTGGCCGACTTGCCGCCCAGTTCGAGGGCCACCCGCTTGACCGTCTGGGCCGCCACCTCGGAGACCCGCTTGCCTGCCCGGGTCGAGCCGGTGAACGACACCATGTCGACCAGCGGGTGGGCGGCGATGGCCTCGCCCACGACGGGACCGACGCCGGTGACGAGGTTGAACACGCCCGCGGGCAGCCCGACCTCGTCGATAATCTCGGCCAGGATGAAGGCGTTGAGGGGCGCCACCTCGCTGGGCTTGAGCACCACCGTGCAGCCCGCGGCGAGCGCAGGCGCGACCTTGGCGGCGATCTGGTGCAGCGGGTAGTTCCAAGGCGTGATGCAGCCGACGACGCCGACCGGCTCACGCACGATCAGGGAGTTGCCGACCTGCTCCTCCCACGGGAAGGAATCGACGATCTGGGGCATCGACCCGAAGGTCATGGTGGGCAGCCCGGCCTGGATGATCATCGACAGGTTCATGGGCATGCCGACTTCGGCGGCCACGGTGGAGGCGATCTCCATCATGCGGGCCTGCAGGCCCTCGGTGATGCGCTGGAGGTACTTACCCCGTTCCTCGACCGACGTCTCGGCCCACGCCGGGAAGGCGGCCTTGGCGGCCTGGACGGCGCGGTCGACGTCGTCGGGCGTCCCCTCGGGGATGCGGCCGATGACCTCTTCGGTCGTGGAGTTGAGGACATCGATGGTGCCCGAGCCCGTCGAGGCGATCCACGTGCCGTCGATGTAGAGCTTGTCGCGGTCCTGCATAGGAGCCTCCCCCTGCATGGAAACTGATACGTGTGTCACCTTAGGCCAGCCGGACATCCAAACGGGCACCGGCGCGGCGTACCTCTTGCGCCAGCACAAGGTCGAGGCCGGGCAGCCACGCCGAGCCCCCGTAGTGCAGGTGCATGGTGAGCTCGGTGCCCTCGCCCGCCGGCCGCACCTCGGCCGACAGCACCCATGGCGAGTGCTCCCGACCGTCGAGCTCGGCCCGCTCGAAACGCACGTAGGCCGCATCGCAGGCGGTACGCACAATGCGGACGCGCTTGGTCCGCTTGAACGGGCCGAGGCGGGCGCCCAGCTCGACCACCCAGGCGTCGCCGTCGGGTGTGACAGCCTGAACGATGCCCAGCCACTGCGGATAGGTGGTGAGGTCGGCCACCGCGACAGCCACCCGATCGGGTGGGGTGCCGAGTGATGCGGTCGAAGTCAGGTCCACAAGCCGGCGAGTCTGCCAGGCTGGTTCGACCCTCGGTCCGCCTCGGAAGGCCTCGGCTACACGCAGGACTGGTGAACGGCCTTGGGCACTACAAGGAAGAAGGAGGCGCGGGTATTGGTCGTCCAGGTGGCCATCACCTGGATGGCCACTTTGGACGAGCACATGAAATGCGCCTGTTGCCAGTCGATTGCGGGCGAGTTGTCGAACACCGTGTTGCCAGGCTTCTGCTGGTACATGACCCCAGCGTACGGCGCCACTGTCTTCGTGAAGCACGCGCCGATTGCGCTGCCGGAGTACGGCGTGTAGACCCCCCCGGTCGAGTTGTAGCAACCGTAGCCACCAACGTACGTGGTGTTTGCGGTCGCGCCCGCCTTCACGTTTGTCGGGAAGAACCGGACGTCGAGCGTGCTCATGCCACCCGCTGAGATCGTCTGGGTTGTGATCTCGTCGACGGCGCACAAGAACGCTCCCGGGCAGTGGGCCCTGAACGTCACCTGCCCCTCGCTCCTGCGGGCCTCCGCCTCCAACTCGGCGAGTACGAGTCCTGCGTTGGCGAGCAGTCCGACGGCGGCGAGACCCACGGCGGCCGGGCAGGTGGGAGGAGCGAAGATGCACGCGATCGCCATGGCACTCACGATGCCGACGACGATGAAGATCCGGGCGAACGTCATCCAGTCGAACGCTGCCGTGTACGTCAGCTGGCCTTCGAACAGGCCGTTCACCGCCCACGACACGTAGTGGGCGTCGCTCGCTAGCTCGAGGTGCTTGTCACCCATCCAGGCCAAGCCCTCGGCAACGCCACGGACGCCCTCCTGGAAGTCGTCACCGGTAACGAGGGATCTCAACTGTTCCAGAGCGGCGATCTGCTCGGCCGTCTCCGCCCGCAAGGTCCTGATGGTGCTCGGCAGGTCTTGGGCCACTTGAACGAGGCGATTGGCCGCTACGGGGCGGGATTCGGCAATCAAGGCCTTCTCGAACGGCAGCCGATCAAGGGGCAGGGCCGCGGCCAGGGCCCGAACCTGCTCGTCGAGGCTGCGTGGCTCGCTCGCTCTGGAAGGGGCTGCGATCATGCCCGAGGCGATCATGGCTCCGACGAGGAATGATGCCAGGAGGCCCTTGGCCGGCCGCATGGAAGGTCGTCGCACGTGTTTCCCCCTGTTCAGGGACCCGCCCCGGCGCACCGACGCATCACCCAATTGCCAGGAGTGTGACGATTGCCGGGAGGGCAGTCAACTGTTGTGCCCCCGGCGAGCAACCGCTGTCGCCGTCGGGCATCGGCGGGCGAGTCTGCCAGGCTGAGCGCCGATGACAGCCCTGGTGGTCGCTATCGCCGTGTTCGCCGTGGCCGACTGGGTGGCGGTGACGCGAGGCGACAAGCGGCTCGAGTACGTGGCCAAGCCCGCCACCACCGCCCTGCTCGTCGTCGCCGCACTGGCCTTGCAGCCCGAGGACTCGACCCAGCGGGCCTGGTTCGTCGCCGCCTTGGTCCTGTCGTTGGCGGGCGACGTGTTCCTCATGCTCCCCCGCGACGCCTTCGTGCCCGGCCTGGCCTCGTTCCTCCTGGGCCACTTGGCCTACATCGCCGGCCTGTGGCGGGAAGCCGGCGACCTCACCCCGCTCGTCGCCGTGCCCCTTGTGCTGGCAGGGGTGCTCGGCGTGCGCATCGTGCGCTCGATCGACGACCGCAAGCTGCTCGGCCCCGTCGTCGTCTACATGCTCGTCATCACCGCCATGGCCTGCGTGGCCGCCACCACCGGCGACTGGCGGGCGTTCGTCGGCGCCGTTGTGTTCATGGCGTCGGACTCGATGATCGCCTGGAACCGCTTCGTGTCGCCGTTCCCCTACGCCCGCCTGGCCATCATGTCGACGTACCACCTGGCGCAGGCGCTCCTCGTCCTCTCCCTGCTGCGTCGATGACCCGGAACAGGGCGGTGTGGTCGATCTTGCTCACCGCCGTCATGTCGAGGCGCCGCAAGTCAGCGGACATGCCCGGCGACAGGTAGGCGGAGAACAACACGATGGGCCCGTCGTAGCCGCGGTCGCGCAACTGGGCCCCGACCTCCAGCCCGGTCATGCCCGGCATCATGTGGTCGAGCACCACGAAGTTCGGCGGGTCGGCGTCGTCGAACGCAGCCAACGCCGTCTCGCCGCAGTCGGCGTCGGTGACGGCCCAGCCCCGGGCTTCGAGGGAGAGCTTGAGCCACTGGCGTACGTCGTTGGCGTCGTCGACCACCAGGATCCGCTGCGCCATGGCCTGCCCTTCCCTGCCGCCCCGACCCGGGGACATCGCGCCCTCACGCTACCCGCGTACGAAATCTCCATATATCTCGGGTAGCATTTTCGTAAATACCATTCGGACATTTACAACAAACCACTTCAGGGCGGTCATCGAAAACCCGATGCCGTGGGAGTGGGAGCCCGTCTGGCCCACCGCCAACGAAGGAACCCATGAACCCTCGCCCTGCCCCGCAGCCTGTCTTCCCTACGCGCGCGAGGGCATCGGTACCCGCTCGGATCGGCACCCTCGGCCTGGCGTTCTGCTTTGCCGTGTTCGTGCTGCTCGTGTGGGGGGCGATGCGCGACACCGCCTCCGCCGACGACGTCGTCGCTGAGCCCACGCCCGCGGCCGCCACCGCCGACGAAGCGGTGACACCGGAGCCCGACCCCGAGCCCGAGCCTGCGGCCGAACCCGAGCCTGCGGCCGAGGTCGTTGCCGACCCCGAACCCGAGCGTGAGCCCGTCGTGGTAACCGAGCCTGAGGCGGAGCCCACGCCTGAGCCGGTGGCCGACGACGTCGCCCCCGTCGACGAGCCTGTCGTCGTCGATGAGCCCGCCGAGGTCGTGGTCGTCGAACAAGCCACGATGCATGCGGCACCGGTCGAGAACGACAACGTTGAGGAGTCGACGGTGGCCCCTGCCCTCGTCGCCCCGCCCGCCGTGCACCAGTGCAACGCCGACACCTACCCCACCAGCGCGGGCTGGGAAGCGACGTGCGTGGTCACAGTGGAGAACACCATCGGCAATGACGGCGCCACCTCCTCGACCGTCACCACCATCTGGTGCCTGGCCGAGGCGGGCGTCCTCCCGCCCGAGGGCTGCGACGCCGACGTGGTGACAACCGACCAGCTCGTGACCACCGTCAACCAGTGCAACGGCATCCTGGCCGGCGGCAGCAACGTGACGTGTTCGGTCCAGGTGATCAACAACGTGCCCTTCGGCACGCCCACCACCGGGGTGACCGTCAACCAGTGCATCGGCTCAGGCCAGGGCGGCGTATCGCCCGGCGGCCCACCGACCAACTGCGATCCTGAGGACAGCAGCACCAGCGGCGCCACCGTGACCCAGTGCAACGGCTCGGCCAACGGCGGCGGCGGCCCGGAGCGAGTGCAGTGCACGGTCGACGGAGCGGTGACCGCCATCCCGGTGACGGTCAACCAGTGCAACGGCTCGACCGCAGCAGGCAGCACGGTGACGTGCGACGTCACCTACACCAACAACTTCGCCGCGGCCGTCGTCGACCCCGACCTCACCCCGCCGATCGACGGGCCCGTGGCCGACGGGGGCGATGCCGATGTCGACACCGAGCGCACGGCGACGTTCCGCTCAGGGACGACGTCGAGGTCCTCCTCGCGTTCCACCCTGACCGCGACCACGGCCACCGGCCTGGCCGCCACCGGCTCCCCCACGGGGATCCTATTGGCCGTCGCCCTGCTGTTCCTGGCCCTGGGCAGCCTGCTCCTGGCCGGTTCGAAGCGCCGCCTGGTCTAGCCCTCTAGCCGTTGGGCCGGGCGATGCAGCGCACGGCTTCCTGCGCCCCGCACGGCAGGGCAGGCCCGAGGGCCACGCCGGCAAGCGGGACCACCGGCAGCGACAGCCGTGACGGGTGCGCAGCGTCGTGCAGCACGGTGTTGACCGCAGGCGCCCGCTTGGGCACGTAGGCGTAGTAGCTGTCGACGGCAGGCGGGGCGGTGACCTTGAGCACGATGCGATGGCCCGGCCGGAACACGTGCCCCACGGGGAAGACCTCGACCAGGTACTCGTAGGCCTGGCCCGGCACGATGAGCTCGGCCGACGTGTGGGGCCGGTGCGGGCGCACCAAGCGGCCGCCGAAGTAGTCGCTGGCGGCGGCGTCGACCGCCCGGTGGCTGGCTCGCAGCAACCCCCGCTGCAGGTACGTGCGGCTGCCGTCGGGCCCTTCGTCGACCAGTTGCAGGAACAGCTCGGTGTCGGGCGCCGTACTCGTCAGCCACACGTTGGCGGTAATGGGGCCGACGATCGCCGTGGGATCGGCCATCGGGGCGCTGCGGTAGGCCACCTCGTCGGGGCCGTCGGCCGTGGTGAACGGCGGCCCGAACGACGGGCCTGCCTGGTAGCTCCACGCCTGGCGCTCGCTGCCCGCCACGAAGCTGTCGCCCGCCTCCACCAGGCCCGGACCGGCCGTGGTCAAGCGGTTGCCCGCGCCCAGGTACCAGTCCTTGTACGTCGTGGTCTCCAACGGGAACGACGCACTGTCGATGCGGGCGTTCGATGTCAGCGTGCCCCCGCTGCGGTGGTACTCCAGCAGCGTCGTCACCGACGCCGCCTTCTGGCCGAGCCCACCGAACGACGGCGTGCGGGCCAGGTCCATCCAGTGGTCGATCCACGCCTTGCGGTCGCCCCACACCTCGGGGCCGGTGTAGGCGGGGTTCTGGGTGTTGTGGTCGCCGTTGGTGATCACCAGCCGCTTGGGCACCCTGTGCACGTTCTCGAACAGGTGGGTGGGGCCACGGGGCCCGGTCTGTTCGTCCTGGTAGGCGCCGGTGATGTGGAGCGGCACGTCGATCAGGTGGGCGAATGTGATGAGCGACTTCGACTGCCACCAGGCGTTGTCGGTGTCGGTTGTGCCGTTGACGATGGGGTCGTTGGCCACCGTGCGGGTCTGGGTGGCGGCGTTGGCCGCGCAGCGCTCCTGGCGCTGCGGGTCGTCGTCGGCCTCCTCGGGCCGCACGATGCCCGGGGCTGTGCCGCCCAGCTCGTCGTAGGCCATGCGGATGCCCCCCGCCCACAGCAACGGGAAGCCGTAGTTGCTCACGCCGCCTGGGTAGGTGATGCCGCGGTAGAGGTCGTCGATGAGGCCCGACACGCTGGCCACCCGCAGGTTCTTGGGCTGGGTGGCGGTGATCATGAAGCCGGTGATGCCGCCGTAGGAGTGGCCGATGAGGGCGACCTTGCCGTTCGCCCACGGCTGCCGGGGGATCCAGTTGTCGATGATGTGCTTGCCGTCGAGGGCCGCCTGCCACGAGAACAGGTCGAACTCGCCGCCCGAGCACCCCGTGCCGCGCACCGAGGCGTGCACGGTCACGTACTCGCCGTTGAACCGCCTGCTGAGCTGGCGGCTGTCTTCTTGCAGCGGGAAGAACGTTGTGCCCGTCTGCTCGGCGTAGTCCTTGCTCAAGGTGCCGTCTTCGGCCGAGCCGCCGTCGTAGCCGCTCATCTCGAACAGCGTGGGGTACGTCTGGCCCGCCACGTAGTTGTCGGGCAGCCGCACGTTGACGGCGATCTCCACGCCGTCGGCCATGGTCACGAACTGGTTGGGCGCGGCGCGGGCCACGTCGGCCCCGGGCACGAGCACCAGCGAGGCGGCGACTGCCAGCACGCCGGCCACCAGTGCAGCGGCGCGGCGAGGACGATGAGATGAAGAGGTTCCCCCGAACATGGCGCACCACTTCGACACGGCGCAGCCCAGCACCTTTTATGCCATTTCCTACCGTTACCGGCCGTGCTGCTCCCGGACCGACGACCAGTCGCCCTCCGACTGCACCAGCGTGCCGCGCACCTCCTGCACACCGCCCTCGTCGTCCTCGCTGGTGACGGTGGCCACGGGCTGGTCGCCCTGCACCACGTCGACCCGGATGGGGTCGTGACGCCGGAGGACCTCTGCCATTTCGGGGTCGTCGGTGGTGACCGACAGGGTGACGCCGCGTTCGGCCGCCAGTTGCTCGGCCGGGCCCTTGGCGCCCAGGCCGCCTCCCATGACGAAGCCCAAGGTGGAGCCCGCGGCCAGGCCCACGCCGATGGTGATGACGAGGCGGGTGGCCAGGTTCACGTCGCCGAAGGCGACGAAGGCGGCGGGGATGCCCAGCAGCCCGCCGATCAGCCCGCCGATCATGGTGCCGACCAGCAAGCCCTTGGTCATCTCCTTGGTGAAGGGGCCGACGCTGCCCGCCCCCGCCGAGGTGTGCTCCATCTCCTCGCGCATCTCGGCCTGCAGGGCCGTGCGGTTGTCGGCCCGTCCGCCCACCTGCACGTCGGTGGCGCCGCCGGCCCGCACCGCCTCGGCGGCCGCCTGCGCGGCCTGTTTGTCTGCGAATACGGCGATCAGGCGTTGAGCCACGACGTCCTCCTACCAACGGGTTGTCCCAAAAGACCGTTGCCCGGCACTGGAAGGCTGCAAACCCTCGCCGGGGTATGGCGACCGGCATGGAACGCGATCCCGTCCCCGTCGACCCCGAAGGCGACCCCGGCGCCGAGGCCGAGTTCCTTCGGCCCGACGACGTGCCTCCCGAGGTGGCCGAGGGATGGGAGCGGGACGACCCCGCCGCGGGCCAGGCCCCCACCGGCTAGAGAGGTTCACCCGGCGCCGACGCGCGCCGATAAAGCTTGTGTGAGACCCGTGTACCACGGGTCGCAAAGGGCACCGGGGGGTGCATTGCCTCAGCGCGCACGGCGGCGGATGGTCGTGTTCGGGGCGGTGTTCATGGCCGCCCTGTGCGGCCTGGCTGCTGTGATCCTTGCCTCCCAGCGCGACTCTCGCGCCGCCCTCCAAGACCGGTTCGAGACCCGCTTGGCGATGGCCAACGAGTTCGTGGCGGGCTACACCGAGGACCTGTTGACGCGAGAGTCGGCCGTCGGGGCCGCTCGGCTGGGCGGCGAACGACTCGACCCCGGGACCTTCGAAGAACTGGCCGCGGGCTTCGGCTTCACCGCCGCCGTGGTGCTCGACGCCGAGGGACGCGTGCTCGCCGTCCACCCCTCCGCCCCCGCCCTGCTCGGCGCCCGGCTTACCGACCGCTACGCCCACCTGCGGGCGGCGGCAGAGGGGAGGCCCACCGTGTCGGGCGTGGTGCCCTCGGCGGCGGAGCAGAAGCCGGTCGTCGCCTTTGCCGCTCCCTTCGCCACCGCCACCGGTGAACGACGGGTGCTCAGCGGCGCCTTCAGCATGGAGGACTCCCCCATCGGCGCCTACCTGCGCCACGCCATCCCCATCCGCGGCCATGAGCTCTTCCTGCTCGACGACACCGGCGTGGTGCTGGCGGGCACGCGGGGCATGGGCCAACCGCTGGCCGCCGTCGACGGAGCCCTCGCCGATGCACTGGCCGACGGGGCCAGGGGCAACTACGACAAGGACGGCGACGAGCATCGTTTCTTCGTGCTCGACGTCGAGCGCAGCCCGTGGCGCATCGTGCAGTCGGCCCCCACCCGACAGCTTTACCGCCCGTTGGGACCCACGACCTACACCTCGTGGCTCGTGTTCGCCTTCTTGGCCCTGGTCGGCACCTTGGTGCTCGGCGTGGTGCGCAGGCTCTACCTCCGGGAAGCGGCCTTGGAGGGGCTCTCGCACCAGGACCCGCTGACCGGCCTCGCCAACCGGCGCCGCCTCGACGACGCCGTGGCCCGCATCGACGCTGCCGCTGCCCGGTACGGCACCACAACCGGCGTGCTCGCCCTCGACGTCGACCACTTCAAGCGGGTCAACGACACCCACGGCCACGCCGTCGGCGATGTCGTGCTGCGGGCTGTGGCCGAGCGAATGGAGGCCACCCTTCGGCCCAGCGACGTGGTCGCCCGCCTGGGCGGCGAGGAGTTCCTGGCCATCCTCCCGGCCAACGACCTCGACGGCGTGGCCGCAGTCGGCGAGCGGCTGCGGCTGGCCGTGGCCGAACCGGTGACGCTGGACAGCGGCGAGACCGTGTTGGTCACCGTGAGCATCGGCTGCGCGGCCGGGCCGGAGGTGGCCCCCTTGCTGCGGACGGCCGATGCCGCCGTCTACCGGGCCAAGGCCGCAGGCCGTAACCGGGTCATGGTCGACTACTCGGGCGACGCGGCCTCGGGGTCGAGTTCGAGCGCGGCGGAGTTGATGCAGTAGCGCAGGCCGGTGGGCTGGGGGCCGTCCTCGAAGACGTGGCCCAGGTGCCCGCCGCAGCGGCGGCACACCACCTCCGTTCGCACCATGCCGTGGCTGGAATCGGTGCGGGCCTCGACGGCCTCGGCCACCGCAGGCTCGGTGAAGCTGGGCCAGCCGCTACCCGAGTCGAACTTGGTGTCGGAACTGAACAGCACGGCGCCGCAGCCTGCGCAGCGGTACATGCCGTCGTCGTGGCAGTTGACGTACTTGCCCGTGAAGGCCGGCTCGGTGCCCGCTTGGCGCAACACCTGGTAGCGCTCCGGGTCGAGGCGGGCCCGCCACTCTTCTTCGGTGGTAGGGAGGTCGGTCTGGTCGGCCATGGGTGGTCAGCTCACTTTCACGTCGGCAGAGGCGAACGGCACGCTGAACCGCTTGCACCACACCACGGCGGTGCGGTGCCGGGACAGGTCGGTCCCCTCGGGGATGGCGTAGGTCTGGTCACCGATGTTGCCCTTCAGCGTGCCCAGGTCGACGAAGTCGTCGTCGAAGGCGCCCCACGGGGCATCGGGCGGCGCCGCCGAGAGGTAGACGCGCAGGTCGGGGCCGTTGGAGACGCGGAGGTCGTCCAAGTGCAGCACGGGTCGGCCGGGATCGATGATCGACGCCGTGCCCGACGCCTCGTGCTCGAGCCCCCGGAACGTCCCCGTGGCCAGCACCCGACCGGCAGGGGCAACCAGGTCGCCGGTGCGGTCGTCGACGAACAGCTTGTGGGGCTCGAACCAGGCGACGGCGACGGCAGCCGCAGCGGCCACGACGAGCACCGCGGCGGCGACCCACCGACGTCGCATTACTTGTCGAGGCCGCCTACGGAGACGACGGGGTTGGGCGGCGGGTTCGAGCCGAGCGAGCCGTGGAACGGCTTGTTGGAGAAGTTGAAGATGCCGCCGTCCTCGCCGACCATCAGGTAGCCGTCGCCGAAGCGCACCATGCCGGTGACCGGCTTGTTGAGCGGTGTGCTGCCCATCGAACCGCGGAACGGCGCCTGGAAGGAGAAGATGCCGCCGTCGGAGGCCACCAGCCAGTAGCCCACGCCGTCGCCGTCGGGCACCAGCGACTGCACCGGCTTGTTGAGCGGCTTGCCGCCCATGGAGCCGAAGAATGTGGCGTCGCCGAAGGTGAAGATGCCGCCGTCGGAAGCGACCATGTAGTAGCCCCGGCCCGTCGGCGTCGACACCGAGTCGAGCACCGGGCCGTTGAGCACTGTGGTTGTCATGTCGCCGTAGAACGGGGCACCGCCGAAGGGCATGACCCGGCCTCGGGTGGTGAACAGCCAGTAGCCCGCGCCCTTGGGGTTGGCCGACATGCTGGTGACGATCTCGCCGGGCGCCAGCCCGCCTGCCGGCTGGCCCGCGTGCTTGGCGTCACCGAAGGTGAAGATCTCGCCGATCTCGGTCAGGACCCAGTAGCCGTTGCCGCTCGGCGTCGGCTCCAGGTCGACCACATTGCCCCGAGCTCCGTCGAGGTCGCCGTAGTGCTTGGCGTCGCCGAAGTTGTAGACGTTGCCTACCCGGTCGGCCATCCAGTAGCCGGAACGGGCCGGAGGCGGCGGCGGCGCGGTGGTCGTGGTGGTGGTCGGTGCCGTCGTGGTCGTGGGTGCCGCCGTGGTCGTCGTGGTCGGTGCCGACGTGGTGGTGGTGGGCGGCAGCGTCGTGGTGGTCGTCGTCGTCGTGGTGGTGGTGGTCGTCGTGGTCGTGGTGGTCGTCGGGGGCGGCGCAGGCTCCGACTCGGTGGCGAAGTACAGGCGCTCGGCAAACCCCATGGTGCGGGGCTCAGCGGCGGTGTCGGCCACCCCGCCCACCCGCAGGGAGTACGGGCGGGAGTACGCCAGCGCTGCGCTCGGGTCGACGGTGACGGTCTGGGCGTCGGTCATCGACACGGCGGCGGGCACCACCAGGCCGGTGACGCCGTCGACCACCTGCACGGTGTTCGAGTTCACCGAAGCGGGGTCGAGCGCCGCCGCAAAGCTCAACGTGAACGACTGCGACGCCCCGACGTTGGTGGCCCCGTCGGCCACGTTGCTCGCCTGCAGCAGCCACAGGCGATCGGGGCTGTTGTCGGCCTGGGCCACGCCCGCCACCGTCGTCTGCAGCGCATAGCTGCCGGGCGACGTGGTGCCGTGCCAGTTCCAGATCCGCACCCAGTACGTGCCCGCGGAGGCGTTGAAGGTGGCGATTTCAGGCTCGTCGAGAAACGCCTCGTCGCGGTAGGCCAACTCTGTGCCGTCGGGGGCGTAGACCTGCAGCACCGGGTCCATGGCGACGTACGGCAGGGCGGGGTCGACGGGGGGCGTGACCGTGATCGTCACCACTTGCGACGACGGCACGTTGACGCGGAACCAGTCGACGTCGCCTTCCGGCGAGATCGACGCCGTCGTCGACTGCGGCGAGCCCAAGGTCGGGCTGGGCGCGGCCTCGCCGTTGGGTTCGTAGCTGTCACGGGCGGCGGCGGCGACCGACGGCGACGCCGTGCCACCCACGGCAGCAGCAGCATCGAGCAAGCCGAAGCCGTGCACGTGGTCGACGCCCCGGAAGCCGCGGTCTTGGGCCGTCTTCTTCAGGCGGTCGGCCACTTGGGCCACCGTCCACGAAGGGTTCTGCGTGCGCACCAAGGCGGCGGCGGCAGCCACCAAGGGCGAGGCGAACGAGGTGCCGTCGCCTTCGGCGTACGCAGCCGGGTCGCTGGTGCCTCGCACCCCGGTGCCAGGGGCGACGACGTCGATCCACGAGCCGTAGTTGGAGAAGTAGGCGAAGCGACCGGTCGGGTCGGTAGCACCCACGGCGAGCGCCTGCGGGTGGGCGGCCGGGAAGAACGGGTAGTTGACGCCGTCGTTGCCCGCGGCAGCGACCACGACGACGTTGGCGGCCACGGCGTCGGCCACGGCGGCGTCGAGGGCTGCCGTCGTGCCCGGCCCGCCGAGCGAGAGGTTGATCACGTCGGCGCCGTTGTCGACAGCCCACGCCATGCCTTCGATGACGTCGGCGTCGGTGCCTTCGCCTGTGGCGTCGAGCACCCGCACGGGCATGATCGACGCACCCCACGACGCCCCGGCGATGCCCACGCCGTTGTTGGTCACGGCGCCCGCCATGCCCGCCACCATGGTGCCGTGGCCCTGCTCGTCGGAGGGGTCGCTGTCGCCTGCGCCCACGGTGTCGATGCCGGGCACCAGCCGGGCCGCCAAGTCGGGGTGGTCGAGGTCGACGCCGCTGTCGACCACGGCGATCACCTGGCTCGACGAGGCCTTGACGACGTCCCAGGCCCGCTCGAAGCCTGCGGTGGCCAGGTACGACTTCTGCTCGGCGTTGTACTGCGGGTCGTTGGGCACGGCCGCGGCGCGGCGCACATAGTCGAGCTCGGCGGCGGCCACTCGACGGTCGCGCCGGAGGGCGTCGCGGGCGACTTCGGCCCGCTTGCCGTTGGTCTCGACCAGCCGGAAGCCGGTGCGGACCAGTTCGTGGCCGAGCTTCAGGCCGTGCTCGGCCGCCACGCTGTGGGCGGAGGCGCCGGGCACGAAGCGCACAAGCAGCCTGCCCTCGGCGAAACGGGGCGCAGGCGCCGCCTTGGCGGCAGGGCGGAACGGCCGCTCGGGGGCAGCCGAAGCGGCGGCCGGAACAGTGCCGACCGCACCCGATGCGACGACGACAAAGGCAATAAGGAGAGAACGCCCCAAGAGCACCTCATCAGTGTCGCGCCGCAGCTTGTGAAAACGAACGCAATCAGGCGTGATCGGGACGGAAGGTGACGGCCCCGAGTCGTTCCGGCCCCGCATGTGTGCGTTTACCGGTCACTGAGCCCCGGGTAGTGCGCCGGGGCCCGGGCCATCGAGAAGGAGTGGAGGTTGCACGCACGCGCCCGCAGCTCGGCTCGCCGCAAGGTGGAGCTCATCGGCGCGTTCGAGTCGACCTACCAGCCCGCCTTCGACGTCGACGGCATGGAGTCGACGGGCCACGACGGGCAGTGGCAGTCCGACCTCCGACTGCTCCACGACGCCGGGGTGCAGCGCCTGCGCTACCCCATCCGGTGGCACCGGGTCGAGCAGGAGCCCGGGCGCTTCGACTGGCGTCACACCGACGAGGTGTTCGCCTGGATGGCCGACCACGGGCTCTCGCCCATCGTCGACCTCATGCACCACACCAGCTACCCCGCCTGGATCGAGGGCTTCACCGACCCGGCCTTCGGACCCGCCTACCTCCGCTTCCTCGAAGCGGTGGCCGAGCGCTACCCGCACATCGAGGGCTACACGCTGTTCAACGAACCCTTTACCACCTTCCTGCTCAGCGGCCACGAGGGGGTGTGGCCCCCTCACCTGAGCGGCACAGACGGCTTCATCGCCGTGGGCCGGGCAGTGCTGCCCACGCTGGCCGAGGCCAGCCGCCGCTACGCCGAACTGCTCCCCGACGCCGAGCACGTGTGGGTCGACGCGTGCGAGCGCCACATCGCCGCGTCGCCCGAGGGCAAGCCGTTCACCGACTACGCCAACGACCGCCGCTTCTTCGTGCTCGACGCCTTCCTGGGCCGGCACCTCGACGCCGACCGCCCGTTCGTGCGCGACATCGTCGCCAACGACGGCGAGGACCTGCTCCACATCGAGCCGGGCCGGGTCGACGTGCTCGGCCTCGACTACTACGCCCATTGCCAGTGGGAGTTCGTCGGCGACGGCGACGGGCGCATGCACGCCTCGGCCCCGCCCCCGCTGGCTGCGGTGATCGTCGAGTACGCAGACCGCTACGGCCTCCCCGTGCTGCTGGGTGAGACCAACATCCGCGGCTACGCGTCCGACCGGGCCAGTTGGCTCAAGTACACGCTCGAGCAGTGTGAAGCGGCTGTCGACGCCGGTGTCGACGTCCGTGGCTACTGCTGGTTCCCGTTCGTCGACTCGTGTGACTGGGACTCGGTCCTGTGCCGCCACGACGGCAACATCGACCCCGTCGGCGTCTACTGGCTCGACGCCGAGCGCAACCGCAACCCGTCGTGCATGTCGGAAGCCTACGCAGCGGCCGCGAAGGGTACGCCTGCTCAAGAGCTGCCGGCGTTCCGGTTCCGCGAGCCGGTGGCGACGTGGTTGCAGGGGTGGCTTCCGCACATGGCGCACTGGGACTGGCTCGAACCGCCTGTCTACCCGTCCGACCCACCCCCGCCTGCGGGGCCCATCGAATTGAGGATCACCGATGTCGTGGAATGAGCTGGTCGTACTGTCACACCTGCGTTGGCCTTTCGTGTGGCAGCGGCCCCACCACCTCATCAGCCGGCTGGCGGCCGACCAGCCCACGTACTTCGTGGAAGAGCCCGTCTACACCGGCGTGCGCGAGCCGGTACTGCGCTGCAACGACTACGGCCTGGTCACACAAGTGTGGTTGGAGGTGCCCGGTCCCGACCGCCACCTCAACTTCGACGACCCCGCGGCAGCCTCGTACACCGAGCACCTGCTGTCGCTCCTGGGGTGGTCACCCCGTCGCGCCGTGTGGGTCTACACCCCCCTCGCTCTCGACATCGCCCGGGCGCTGGAGCCCGAGTTCCTCGTCTACGACGTGATGGACGACCTCGCCTCGTTCAAGGACGCGCCTGCCGCCCTCCAGGCCAAGCAGGACGAAGCCCTGATCGAAGCCGACGTGGTGTTCGCAGGCGGGCGCTCGCTGCACCGCGGCATCATCGACCGGCGTCCCGACGCCCACCTCTTCCCCAGCGGCGTGGAGAGCGAGCACTTCCTGCCCGCCCGCGCCAACCGCACGCCGCGTCAGCGGCCCACCGCAGGTTTTGTCGGCGTCATCGACGAGCGCATCGACCTCAACCTGCTGGCGGGCTTGGCCGATGCCCTGCCCGACTGGGACATCGAGGTCGTCGGCCCGGTGGCCAAGATCGACGCCGCCGCGCTGCCGCAGGCACCGAACCTCCGTTACCCCGGGCCGTGCCCCTACCAAAAGCTGCCCGAGGTGATGGCTCGCTTCGACGTGGCCCTCATGCCCTTCGCCCTCAACGAGGCCACCCGCGCCATCAGCCCCACCAAGACGCTGGAGTACTTCGCCGCAGGCCTGCCGGTGGTGTCGACCAGCGTGCCCGACGTGGTGGCCGACTACGGCGACGTGGTGGCCATCGCGGATGACGTGGCGGGCTTTGCCGACGCCTGCCGCCAGGCCTTGGCCGAAGACCCCACAGAGCTCGACCGACGGGTGTGGCCCACGCTGCGGCGCCAGCACTGGGACGCCATCGCCGGGCGCATGGCCGCCTTGATGCAGTCCGCCACCGTCGCCACGGTCGCCACGGTCGCCATCGAAGAGACGGCCTAGGCCGACGATGCCCGAACCGAAGATCGTCATCATCGGCGCCGGCCCGACCGGCTTGGGTGCGGGCTACCGCCTGCAGGAACTGGGCTACGACGACTGGGTGATCCTCGAAGCCAACGACTACGTGGGTGGCCTGGCCACCTCGTTCACAGACGAGGCGGGCTTCACCTACGACATCGGTGGCCACGTGATGTTCAGCCACTACACGTACTACGACGACCTCGTCGACAAGCTCATGGGCGGCGACTTCACCGAACTGGAGCGCGAGGCGTGGGTCTGGACCGAGAACCGGTTCATCCCCTACCCGTTCCAGAACAACATCCGCGACCTCGAACCGGAGACGGTCTACGAGTGCATCACCGGCCTCATCGAGGCCCAGCGCCAGGAGCACGACCCCACCAACTTCAAGGAGTGGGTCGACGCGTTGTTCGGCGCAGGCATCGCCGAGCACTTCATGATCCCCTACAACTTCAAGGTCTGGGCCACGCCCGCCGAGCTCATGAACTTCGTGTGGATCGGCGAACGGGTGGCGACCGTCGACGTCAACGCCATCCTGCGCAACGTCGTGCTCCGCGAGGAGAACAAGTCGTGGGGGCCCAACAACACCTTCAAGTACCCCCTGCGCGGCGGCACCGGCCACCTGTACGCGGGCTTGAAGACATTCGTCGACTCCAAGCTCCACCTCAACACCTCGGTGGCCTCGATCGACCCGGTGGCCAAGGAAGTGCGGACGGCCGACGGGCAGGTGTTCGAGTACGACTACCTGCTCAACACCATGCCGCTCAACAAGCTGGTGGGCGCGATGGAGAGCGTGCCCGACGCCGTGCGCAGCGCCGTCGACGGCCTGCACTGGAGCGGCAGCCACATCGTCGGCGTCGGTGTCGACCGGCCCGCCGAGACCACGAAGAACTGGATCTACTTCCCCGAGACCGACATCCCCTTCTACCGGGTCACGTACCTCTCGAACTACTCGCCGTACATGACCCCCGAGCCCGACCAGACGCTGTTCCTCACCGAGACGTCGCGTTCGGTCCACAAGCCCGAGGACGCCAAGACCATCGTGCAGCGGGTGATCGACGGCCTCGTGTCGACCAAGCTCATGAACGAGGCCGACCGCGACAAGGTCGCCACCACCTGGTTGTGCTCACCCGACATGAGCTACCCGGTCCCGTCCGTCACCCGAGACGAGTCGCTGGGCACCATCCAGCCGTGGCTGCGCTCGCGCAACATCTGGTCGCGCGGCCGCTTCGGGGGATGGCTCTACGAGATCGGCAACATGGACCACTCGACCATGCAGGGCGTGGAGTTCGTCGACCACGTGCTCAACGGCGAGCCCGAGACAGTGTGGATCCCTCGCGGTGAGGGAGCCGAAGGCGAGGGCATCCGCTGAGAGGCGTCTATCTGCCCGGGGGCAGGCAGGTCGTGGTCGAGGACAACGTCGACGACCCCTCGCCCGGCCACGGCCAAGTGGTCGTGCAGATGAAGGCCTCGACCATTTGCGGCAGCGACCTGCGGGCGATCTACAGGGAACATCTGGGCACAGGGCCCGAGGCCTACCAAGGCGTGATCGCGGGCCACGAGCCGTGCGGCGAGATCATCGCCGTCGGCCCCGGCTGCCGCCGCTTCGCCGAGGGCGACCGGGTGATCCTCTACCACATCGCCGGCTGCGGGCTCTGTCCCGACTGCCGCATGGGCTACTTCATTTCGTGCACGTCGCCGTTGCGGGCTGCCTACGGCTGGCAGCGCGACGGCGGCCACGCCGACTACCTCTTGGCCGAGGAGTCGACGTGCGTGCCCCTCCCCGACTCGCTCACCTTCCTCGACGGTGCCTGCATCGCCTGCGGGTTCGGCACCGCCTACGAAGCGCTGTGCCGCGTGGGGGCCAACGGCCGCGACGCCGTGCTCGTCACCGGGCTCGGCCCGGTGGGATTGGCGGCGGGCCTGTTGTCGAAGGCCCTGGGCGCCCGCTTCGTCGTGGGGGTCGACATCTCGCCCGAGCGGCGGGCGTTGGCCGAGACGCTCGGGGCGGTCGATTGCACCGTGGCGGCGGGCGACGACGCCGCGGCCGAGGTGCGCGCCCTCACCGCGGGCGAAGGCTGCGAAGTGTCGATCGACTGCTCGGGCGCGCCCTCGGCCCGCGCCACCGCGCTGGCCGCCACGCGGCGCTGGGGCCGGTGCGCGTTCGTGGGCGAGGGCAACCGCCTCGACATCGACGTGAGCTACGCACTGATCCACCCGCAGATCACCGTGTTCGGCTCCTGGGTCACCAGCGTCGGGCGCATGGAGGAACTGGCCCAGCGCCTGGCCCAGTGGGACCTGCACCCCGATCGCACGGTGACCGACCGCTTCTCTCTGGACCGTGCCGAAGACGCCTATGCCTTGGCCGACGAGGGTCGATCGGGCAAGGTCGCCATCGTGCTCTGATGGGCATTGTGCAATTCGACAGTCGCGGTGTCGCCTCCCTCGACGGCTGCTGGGACCTGTTCCCCGGCGACCACTCCCTCGACGAGCTCGACGGCCTGGAACCCCAACCGATCACCGTGCCCGGGCTGTGGGAGGCCCAGGGCTACCTCGAGCTCGATGGGGTGGTGTGGTACCGGCGCACGTTCGCCCTCGAAGAGGTCGAAGGCCACTGGACGTTGCACTTCGGCGCGGTGATGGACATCGCCGACGTGTACGTCAACGGCGTGCACGTCGGCCGCCACGAGGCGCCGTTTACGCCCTTCGACCTCGACGTGGCGGCGCTGTTGGTGCCCGGCGAGAACGTGCTCGCCGTGCGGGTGTACGACCCGGCGCTCGGTGACCCCGAGCACACCCGTATGCCGCACGGCAAGCAGGGGTGGATGAACCACGTGTTCCCCAGCCGGCCGTCGCTCTACATGACCTACGGCGGCATCTGGCAGTCGGTCACCTTGCGCCGCCACGGGCCGATCGTGGTGCGCAACGTCTTCGTCAACGGCGATCCCGACGACGTGGTGGTCGAGGTCGAGCTGGAGAACCGAGAGGACGAGCCCGTCGACGCCCGGGTGGGCATCCGCACCTTGGGCCGCGTCATCGACGTGAGCGAGACAGTGCCGGGGCGCGGCGTGACCGCGGTCAAGGCCGGCCTCGGCCGCACCACCGCCGCTCGGTGGTCGCCCGCGTCGCCCGAGCTTCACGACGTGCTGGTCGACGCTCGCGCCGCGGGCGCGTCGAGCGACGTGCACTCCACCCGCTACGGCTTGCGCACCGTGCGGGTGGAAGGCAGCCGCATGTTCGTCAACGGCGAGCCCTACCGCATGAAGAGCGTGCTGGTGCAGGGCTTCACGGCTAACGAGCTTTATGCCGAGGGGCCACGCGACGAGATCGAGCGTGAGGTGCGGGCGGCCAAGGACATGGGCTTCAACACCCTGCGCCTGCACATCAAGGCCTTCCACCCCACGTACCTCGACGTGTGCGACGAGGTCGGCATCTGGGTGCACTGCGACCTGCCCGTGGCCGAGCCCATCGAGCACCACGAGTTGGGGCGCGACACCTTGGTGGCCCGGCGGTGCATCAACGCCGTCAACGAGCAGGTGCGCCGCGACCGCAACCACCCCAGCATCATCTTGTGGTCGGCCATGAACGAGTTGTGCGACGGGCTGCACGAAGCCCGTTCGTGGGACGCCTACGAGGAGTTCGCCCGGGCTCTGGTGGCCGCCGTCAACGACGCCGACGGCACCCGGCCGGTCATCGAGAACGACTGGATCGAGCCCGACCCCGACCGCATCTTCGCCTCGCCGTTCATGACCGCCCACTGGTACGGCCGACTGCACCGCGACTACCTCGACAAGATCGAGCGCAACTCCAAGAAGTTCTCGGGGACGGGGCGAGTGTTCTTCGTCTCCGAGTACGGCGACTGGGGCCTGCCGGAGATGCCCGACCTGGCCGACCCGCCGTTCTGGGACACGCGAGAGACCTACGCAGTGGGGCTGGCGGGCACCTTGTGGCCCGCCACCATCGGCCGCTTCCTGTTGGAGACCCAGCGTTACCAAGGGTTGTCGGACCGGCTCCAGACCGAGGTGTGGCGCAGGCACCACGACATCTCCGGCTACTGCCTCACCGAGCTGACCGACGTGCCCCACGAACTGAACGGATTGCTCGACCTGCACCGGCGGCCCAAGCTGCTGGCGGTGGCCGAGGTGACGCGGGCCAACCAGGTCGTGCTGCCGATGCTGGAGCTCGACTCGCTGGTGGGCGCCGCCGGGCAGGTGTTGCGGGCCACGGTCCACGTGTCGAACGACGGGCCGCCGTTGGAGGACGTCACCATCGAGGCCCGCTTCGGCGAGACGGCCACGCCCCTCGACATCGACGAGTTGTTGGCGATGGACGCCTCCGACCTCCACCACAGCCATGTGCTCGACCGGTTCAGCGAGTCGGTGGCCGAGGTGCGGGTGTCGATGCTGGAGGGCTACCGGCCCACCGAGTTGGGGGAACTGACGATCGTGGTGCCCGACGTGCCCGGCAGCCACGACTTGGTGCTGCGGCTGCGCTGCGGCGACACGCCCGTCTGCGAGAACCGCTACCCCATCCACGTCGTCGACCCGCAGCCGCTCATCGACGCCGGGCTGCGGGTGATCGGCGGCGGGGCCGACGCCCTGCGCTCGGTGGGTGCGATTGTGGGCGACACCGGCCCGTTGGTGATCGGCGAAGGCAGCCTCGACGAGGCGGCGGGCGCCGCGGCTCGTGCGGCGCTCGACGCGGGCCACACCGTGGTGATCCTGGCCCAGCCCGAGGAGGCGGCCCAGCACTACCCGCTGCCGGTGTCGTTGGTGACGGTGGCCACGGTGTGGGGCTCCACGCAGTTCCACTTCACCACCGACCACGGCGCGGTGCCGTCGCTCCCCCGGCGCAACGTGCTGGTGGCCGAGGACTCCACCATCCAGGCCGCCACAGTGGTGGGATCGGTGGACGGCGCCCCCTTCCCCGACACGCCGGTGGTCATCGCCTACAAGCCCGTGCCCGGGGCCTTGACCGGCACCGTGCTCGGGTCCCACGCCGTGGGCCGGGGCCGGCTGGTGTTCTGCCAGTACCGCCTGACCGACCGGGCCGCGTCGGGGGACGCCGCCGCCTGCGCCCTCCTCGCCGACATCCTCCGCTGGGCCGCCGCGCCCCGTCCCGTGATGGGCAGGGAAGCGGTCACCAAGGACGACGGTCGCCAGCTCTTCGCCTACTCCTGGCGCGACGAGGCGGCCC
>DATLNE010000007.1 GCA_035536915.1 Acidimicrobiales bacterium | reverse complement strand
CCGAGCAGCTCGCTGTCGTAGCTCGTGCGGTAGAACCCGGACGCGCCGTCGTTGGCCATGACCCAAGCGACCTTGCCGCCGAAGTCGAGCGTGGCCGACTCGTCGGAGAGCAACAGGCGGCGGCGCTGCTCGGCGCCGTCGACGCCGGCCCTGATCAGCACCGGGATCTGCCACCGGATGTCGGCGTCGTCGTCGCTGGCGCGGTAGCGGAACCGGCGCTGGCGGAGCACGACTGACGACCCGTCCTCACCGCAGTCGACTCGGAGAACGGGGTGGCCTCCTTGGAAGATCCACGAGTCCATCGTCGCTCGGACGGGCTCACCAGACGCTTCCTCGATCGCGTCCCAGAGATCGGTCGTCTCCGCGTTGCCGTACTCGTGGGCGCGGAGGTAGTGGCGGATGCCGTCGCGGAAGCGGTCTTCACCGAGGTACTGCTCGAGCATCCGGAGAACGGCACCGCCCTTTTCGTAGGTGAGGATGTCGAACATCCCCTCGGCCTCGGACGGCTTCTCGACCGGGAACTCGATGGCGCGAGTCGTCGCCAACCCGTCGGTGAGGAGGGCGGACGCGCGGTCGAGCCCGAACGAGGACCACCGCTCCCAGTCGGGACGGAACTGGTCGACACCCATGATCTCCATGAAGGTGGCGAACGCCTCGTTGAGCCAGATCCCGTTCCACCACTTCATGGTCACCAGGTCGCCGAACCACATGTGGGCGATCTCGTGGGCCACGACGTCGGCGATCCGCTCGAGTTCGACCCGCGACGCCGCGGCGCGGTCGGTGAGCAGCACGCTCTCGCGGAAGGTGACGGCCCCGAGGTTCTCCATGGCGCCCATGGCGAAGTCGGGCAGGGCGATGAGGTCGAGCTTCTCGGCCGGGTAGGGGATGCCGAAGTACGCCGTGAAGTAGCGCAGTGAGTGGGCGGCGATCTCCAGCGCGAAGTCGGCCAGGTGGTCCTTGCCCGGCACGCACACCACCCGCACCGGGGTGCCGTCGACGTCGAGGGGCTCGGTGGCCACCAGCGGCCCCACCACCAAGGCCACAAGGTACGTCGACATCTTCATGGTGTCGGCGAAGCGCACCTGGCGCTTGCCGTTGCCGAGGTCTTCGTCTTCGGCGATCGGCCCGTTCGACACCGCGAACAGGTCGTGGTCGACGATGAGGGTGACCGAGAACACGGCCTTGCGATCGGGCTCGTCCCAGCACGGGAAGGCCCGGCGGGCATCGGTGGCTTCGAACTGGGTGGTGGCGATGGTGCGGACCTCGCCGTCGTCGCCCGTGAACGTCGAGCGGTACCACCCGCGCAGCGACTCGGCGATCACGCCGGTGAAGGTGGCGTGCAGCCACCACTCGCCCGGTGCCACTTCCTCGTCGAGGGTGAGCACGGCCCGCTCCTCGTCGAGGTCGTAGGAGACGCTCGCCGGGATGCGCCGCCCGTCGTCGGCCACCAGCTCGGCTTCGAGGATCTCCAGGTCCAAGGCATTGAGCACGACCTGGCGCACCGGCTCGTGAACGGTGACGTGCACTCGCTCCTCGCCTGCGAACGTGAAGCGCTCGAGGTCGGGGGTCAGCGTGAGCTCGTAACGATGGGGCTCGACGTCGCGGGGCAGGCGGTAAGTGGGCTCCACGGGCCGACACTAACGCCACTACCGTCGCCTCCATGTCGCTTGTCGCCCCTGACCTGGACGTCGTCGCGCTGGGCAGCGCCATCGTCGACGTCATCGCCTCCACCGACGACCAGACGCTGGCCGCATACGGCTTGGCCAAAGGCACGATGGCCCTCGTCGACGCCGACCGCGCCCAGCAGCTCTATGCCGAGATGGGCCCCGCCGTCGAGGTCTCGGGCGGCTCGGCCGCCAACACGGTGGCGGGCGTGGCGTCGTTCGGCGGCGCAGCGGGTTTCATCGGCAAGGTGCGCGACGACCAGCTCGGTGAGGTGTTCGCGCACGACATCCGCTCCATCGGCGTCCACTACGACACCCCGCCTGCGACGGCGGGCGAGCCCACGGCACGCTGTCTCGTGTTGGTGACGCCCGACGGCGAGCGCACCATGAACACGTTCTTGGGCGCCGCCACCGGCCTGCACGCGGACGACGTGGACCCCGCCGTAATCAAGCGGGCCAAGGTCACCTACCTGGAGGGCTACCTGTGGGACCCGCCCCAGGCGATCGACGCCTTGCGCCGCGCCGTGGCCGTGGCCCACGAGGCCGACCGCTTGGTGGCCTTCACCTTGTCGGACCCGTTCTGCGTCGACCGTCATCGGGACGAGTTCCTCGAGCTGATCGCCGGTGATGTCGACGTGTTGTTCGCCAACGAAGTCGAGATCCTCTCGCTGTTCCAGGTCGACGACGTGAAGGAAGCGCTGGAACGGGCGCGCGACGTGTGCCAGGTGACGGCGGTAACCCGCAGCGAGCACGGCTCTGTCGTGGTGTCAGGCGGCGACACCGTGGTGGTGCCCGCCGTGCCCGTGGAACGGGTGGTCGACACCACGGGCGCGGGCGACCTCTACGCCGCCGGGTTCCTCTTCGGATTGGCGCGGGGCGAGTCGTGGCAGCGGTGCGCCGAGTTGGGGAGCCTGGCTGCCGCCGAGGTCATCTCCCACATCGGCGCTCGTCCTCAGGTGCCGCTGGCGTCGCTGGCCTGAGCCCGGCCCCGGTCCACGATGGCGGCCCGGCGGCGGGCAACCTCGGCGGGATCGAAGCCCACGTTGAACTCCCGTTGCGCTTGCGACTCCCGGCGGAAGCCTTCCTCGGTGGTGAGCCCCACGATGCGCTCGTAGGAGGCGCGAAACGCCTGCACCGTGGCACCGTCGTTGCCGGCGATGTCGAGTGCCAGCCGCCGGGTTTCGTCGAGCAAGCGGTCGTGGTCGACGAGGCGGTTGACCAACCCGAGGGCCAGCGCTTCTTCGGCATCGACGAAGTTGCCGGTGAAGCTCATCTCACGTGCTTTGCGGATGCCGACCGCCTGCGGCAGCAGGACGGTCAGGCCCCAGCCGGGGAGGATGCCCACACGGGCGTGGGTGTCGGCGAAGCGAGCCCGCGGCGACGCCACGAGGAAATCGCACTGCAGGGCGAGCTCCAACCCACCGGTGATGGCAGGGCCGTTCACGGCGCCGACGACGGGCTTGCGGGTGCGGGCCCACGGGCGGCCGCTGGCTGTGCCGCCCCTGAGGTTCTCACCGGTCCCGCCCAGTTCTTTGAGGTCGAGCCCGGCACAGAAGGCGGGGTCGGCACCGGTGATCACGATGGCAGCCACGTCGTCGCGAGCGTCGAGCTCCGACATGGTGGTGTCGAGCGCAGTGATCAGCTCGCTGTCCAGGGCGTTGCGGGCTTCGGGTCGGTTGAGGGTGACGACGGCGACGCCGTCGGCTACATCGAGTGCGAGGACCATGAGGGGCGAAGCTAGCTTCACCCGTCATGGACAACGTGTGGCTGGGCCGCCGGGTGTTGAACTACGCCCACCAAGGCGGGGCGCGGGAGCAGCCGTCGAGCACGTTGGCGGCTATGCGGGCGGCGGTGGCCACCGGTGCGCACGCCTTGGAGCTCGACGTGCATCCCACGGCCGACGGGGAGTTGGTGGTGTGCCACGACGCCACGGTCGACCGCACGACGAACGGCACCGGCCGCATCACCGAGATGACGCTGGCCGACGTGCAGGCGCTCGACAACGCCTACTGGTGGCGGCCCGGCGAGGTCGTCGACCACGAGTCCGGTCCGTGGCCCTTACGGGGCCTCGCTCCCGACGACCCTGCGTACCGCATCCCGTCGCTGCACGAGGTGCTCGACGCCTTCCCCGGCGTGTACCTGAACCTCGACATCAAGGAGACGACGGGCTACGAGGCGACGCTGGCCGCCGTGCTGCGGGAGCACGGGCGCAGCGACGACGTGATCGTGGCCTCGTTCCACGACATCGCCACCGAGCGGTTCTCGGCGTGCGCGCCCGAGGTCGGCACCTCGGCGGGCACCATGGCCACCGCGGCGTTCTACTTCGCCGTCCGCGACGGCTCCCCGCCGCCGCCTACGTCGCATGTCGCCCTCCAGGTGCCGCCCGCCCACGGCGACACGGTGATCGTCGACGAGCGCTTCGTCGCCGCCGCCCACGAAGCAGGCCTCGCCGTGCACGTGTGGACCATCGACGAGCCCGAGGAGATGCGCAGGCTCATCGCCCTGGGCGTCGACGGGGTGATGACCGACCGGCCCTCCGTCCTGGCCGATGTCCTAGGAGCCGAGCCGATAGGCGAGGCGACCAATGAGCACAGCGCCTGTCTCGGCGGCCCCAGGCCGCCGAGAAGACCTACGGCGCGTGGCGGGTGACCTATCCGCGCAACTCCTTACGGACGGAAGGGGCGGGCTGACGGGCCGCTTCCCCGGAGCGGTGCCGCCAGTTCGGCGAACTCGCAGAGCAACGGGCGGGTGTCGCGAGGGTCGATGATCTCTTCGACGAGGAACGCCTCGGCGGTGCGGAACGGGGAGCGCACCAGGTCGAGCTTGGCTTGTATCTCCGCTCGCAGCGCGTCGGGGTCGTCGGCCGCTTCCAACTGCGCCTTGTAGGCGGCCTCGATGCCGCCCTCCATGGGCAACGAACCCCAGTCGCCCGACGGCCAGGCGTAGCGGTACGACAGGCGGGCGTGGTTCTGATGGGCCGCGCCGGCCACCCCGAAGGCCCTCCGCAGGATGACCGAGCACCACGGCACGCTCGCCTGGTAGACGGCGGCCAAGGCGCGGGCGCCCGCCCGGATGGTGCCCGCTTGCTCGGCCGCTGTCCCGATGACGAAGCCGGGCTGGTCGACCAGGTGCACCACGGGCAGATGGAAGGTGTCGGCCAGGTCGACGAAACGGGCCACCTTCTGCGACGCCTCCGCCGTCCACCCTGCGCCGTAGTGGTACGGGTCGGACGCCAGGACGGCCACCGGCCACCCGTCGAGACGGGCCAGGCCGGTGACGGCGGAGCGTCCCCACAGTTTGCCCATCTCGAAGAACGAGCCCGCATCCACCAACGACTCGATGACGGGGCGGATCTTGAACGCGCTGCGGCGGTTCTTGGGGACGGCGCCGATGAGCCAGTCGTCGCGTCGCTCCGGGTCGTCGGCCTGCGGCCCTCGGGGCGGGGCGTCGTGCACCGACGAGGGGAGGTAGGCGAGGAAGCGGCGGGCCAGCTCGAAGGCTTCGTCCTCGGACGCCGCCTCGGCGTCGACCACGCCGTTGCGGGCGTGCACGTGGCTGCCGCCCAGCGTCTCCTTGTCGACCTCCTCGCCCAAGCGGGCCACCACCGGCGGACCGGCGACGAAGACCTGCGAGGTGCCCTTCACCATCACCGAGAAGTGGCTCGTCACCACCCGGGCCGCCCCCAGGCCCGCCACGCTGCCGAGGGCCAGCGACACCACGGGGACGGTGGCCAGGTTGGCCACCACCCAATCCCACCCCGGGTTGAACGGCACGTAGGTGCGGCCCATTGATTCCAGCGACTTCACCGAGCCGCCCCCACCGCTGCCGTCGACCAGGCGGACGATGGGCAGCCGCAGTTCGTTGGCCATCTGCTCGGCCATGACCTGCTTCTGCCAGATGGAGGCGTCGGCGGCGCCACCCCGCACGGTGAAGTCGTCACCGCCCACCACCACTGGGCGGCCCTCGATGCGCCCGCGCCCCATGACGAAGTTGGTGGGTGTCAGGTCGACCAGTTCGGTGCCGTCGTAGACGGCCCGGCCCGCCAGGGCGCCGACCTCATGGAAGGTGCCGGGGTCGAGCAGCCCGTCGATGCGCTCGCGCACAGTGAGCTTGCCCGCCGCGTGCTGCCGTTCGACCTTCTCGTGGCCGCCCATGTGATGGGCCATCGATTCGCGACGGCGCAGCTCGGCGACTTCGGGTTCCCAGTTGTCGGTCACTGCTTCGAGATGAAGGCGATGGGCACGGTGGAGCCGGCCGAGCGGGCAAGGGTGGCGATACGGCGCCCGGGTTGCACGGCGTCTTTCACCGCGCCGAGGCGGTCACCCAGGAAGGCGGCGGTGGCGTCGAGGTCGTGCACGGTGAAGGTGATGCCCCACAGGCCCGACTGCTCCATAGGGCCCACCACTTCGAGGATCACCGGGCCGAGCCGGAAGAAGGCTTGGCGTACGCCGTTGCCCGCCTCGCGGATGCGCCGCAGGTTGTGGCCGCCCGCCACCAGCGTGTCGACCGTGGCATCGAGGTCGGGCGTAGCCATGACCACATGGTCGATGTCGGTCACGCCGTTGGGGTGGTCGGGGGTGGGCGGGCCGCCGGCGCCGTCGCGCAGCTCCCAGCCCGACAAGCCCGGCTCAGCTTGGCCCAGCCGCAGCGCCACCCCGCTGACGGCGACGGCGCCGTCGGCCACCACGAAGCCCGTCGACTCCCACACCTCGGGCGGGTCGCCGACGAGGAGGGCTGCTAATTCCCGCACATCGGCGACGCTAATTCGCTACACCGGAGCCATGCGCATCGAACTGCTCGACGAACAGACGGCGCCGGAAGCGGACCTGCGCGCCGCCTACGAGGTCGCCCGAGCCAACGAGCTGGAGCTCACCCCCGACTGGGAGCCCGACTCGTGGGAGGACTTCCTGGCCCAGGCTCGTCACCCGCTGTCGTGGCGACGGACGACGCGTTGGGTCGCCCGGACCGACGACGACACCATCGTCGGCACCGTCGTGCTCATCTGCGCGTACCTGTCCACCAACCGCCACGAGGCAGAGCTGTGGCTCGACGTGGCGCCCATGGCCCGGCGCCGCGGCGTGGGCCGTTCGCTGCTGCGGGCCGCCGCCGAACACGCACTGGCCGACGGGCGCACCCTGCTCGACAGCGGGTGTCGGGAGCACGGGACCGGTCCCGCCTTTGCCGAGGCAGTGGGGATGGTGGCCAAGCTGCGGGAGCGCCGCAGCGGGCTGCGCCTCGACGGGCTCGACCGGGGGTTGTTGGAAAAGTGGGCAGCGCCGGTGCCTGGCTACGAGCTGGTGTCGTGGGAGGGGCCGACGCCCGCCGAGTGGGTGGAGCGCATGGCGCGGGCCGAGGCGGTCATGAACACGGCGCCGCTCGAGGACTTCGAGATGGAGCCGACAGTCCTCACCCCCGACGAGTTGGTCGAGCGCGACACAGCTCGGGTGGCGCAGGGCACAACGATGTGGACGGTGGCGGCCGTCGACGCCGTCACGAACGAGGTCGCCGGGTACACCGAGATCGGCTTCGTGCAGGGGCGAAGCACCGTCAGCCAGGGCAACACCGGGGTGTGGCCCGAGCACCGCAACCACGGCTTGGGCAGGCTGCTCAAGGCCGAGATGCTGCTACGGCTGCTCGACCGGCGTCCCGACGTTTCCGCCGTCGAGACGTGGAACGCAGGGAGCAACGAGCCCATGCTGAAGATCAACGTCGAACTCGGCTTCGAGGTCGTCGACTGGTGGTGGAACCTCCAGGGATCGACGACCGACGTGCTGAAGCGAACGACTGGGCCTTAGCGGCCGCAGTTCGGCTTCTTGCCGTGGTTGGCCTTCTTCTTGGCCCGGAGCTTGCGCTTGTTGGTTTTCTTCGACATGACGAGAAGCCAGGGTAGACGTTGCCGGTAGCCTTCGGGAAATGGAGCGTCTCGGCATCGTCGGCCTACCCAACGCCGGTAAGTCGGCTTTGTTCAATGCGTTGACCGGCGGCTCGGCTGCTGTCGCCCCCCACCCGTTCTCCACCACCGAGACCAACGTCGGTGTGGCGCAGGTGCCCGACCACCGCCTCCTGGCGCTGTCGGAGATGAGCCAGAGCCGCAAGACCGTGCACACCACCGTCGAGTTCGTCGACATCGCCGGCCTGGTGGCGGGCGCCTCGTCGGGCGAGGGCTTGGGCAACCGCTTCCTGGCGGGCATCCGCGAGGCCGATGCGTTGTGCCTGGTGCTGCGAGCCTTCGTCGACGAGAACGTCGTGGGCGACACCGACCCCGTGGAAGACCTCCAGGTGCTGGAGCTCGAACTGGTGTTGGCCGACGCCTCCACGGTCGAGAACCAGGTGGAGAAGCGCCGCAAGGCCGCCCGGTCCGACAAGTCGTTGCTGGGCGAGGTCGCGGCGCTGGAGGCGGCGCTTGAGGTGTTGCAGGGCGGCACGCCGATCTACCGCAGCACGCTCGACGCCGACCAGCGCACCTTGCTCAAGTCGTTCTTCCTGCTGACCAACAAGCCGATCCTCGCCGTGGTGAACCTGGGCGAGGACCAAGTGGCCGACATGGAGACGATCGTGAAGCCGGTCGCCGAAGAACTGGGCGACGTGTCGGAGGTGCTCGGTGTCAGCGTGCAGTTGGAGTCGGAGACGGCGCAGCTTCCGCCGGAGGAGCGGGCCGAACTGCTCGAAGGCCTCGGGTTGGGCGAGGGCGCGCTGCCCCGCGTGGCGCGGGCCGCCTACCACCTGCTCGGGCGCCGCACGTTCTTCACCACCGGCGACAAGGAATCGCGAGCGTGGACGTTCCGGGCCGGTGCCAAGGCGCCTGAGTGCGCAGGCGTGATCCACTCCGACCTGCAGCGGGGCTTCATCCGGGCCGAGGTCATCCACTGGGACGAGCTGTTGAAGCTGGGCTCGTGGTCGGCGGCCAAGGACGTGGGCAAGTTGCGCGTCGAGGGCAAGGAGTACGAAGTCGTCGACGGCGACGTGCTGGAGATCCGTTTCAACGTCTGATGCCCTGGCTCTTGCGTGAGGGGGAGGTGCTGGCCGCGCTGGAGGTGGCCGACGCGCGCTCGTCGCGGCGGCGGGGGCTGTTGGGCCGTGACTCCTTCGAGGGTGCGTTGTTGCTGCGGCCCGCCCGTTCGGTGCACACCGTCGGCATGCGCTTCGCCATCGACGTCGCCTACTGCGACGGCGACCTGCGCGTGCTGGAGACGGTGTGCATGGCGCCGTGGCGAGTGGGCAAGCCCCGCCTCAAGGCCCGCTCGGTGATCGAAGCCGAAGCCGGCGCCTTCGACCGCTGGGGGCTTCATGCGGGCGACGCACTCGAAATGAAGGGCGGATGACCGAGCCGCCGTCCCGGGACTCGAAGCCCGCGTTGGTGGTCGTCGGTACGCCGATCGGCAACCTCGGCGACCTGTCTCCCCGCGCTGTCGAGGCCCTGCGCAGTGCGGACGTCATCTGCTGCGAGGACACGCGGCACAGCCGCAAGCTGTTGACGCACGCCTCCATCAGCGGGCCGCGCCTCGTCGCTGTCCACGAGCACAACGAGGCCGAACAAGCCGAGCGGGTGGTCGAGTGGGTGGCCGCCGGCAAGCGGGTCGCCCTCGTCACCGACGCCGGCATGCCCGCAGTGTCGGACCCGGGCGAACGGGTCGTCGCCGCCGTGATCGCCGCGGGCCTGCCCGTCGAGATCGTGCCCGGCCCTTCTGCCGTACTCACCGCACTGGTGCTGAGCGGGCTGCCCAGCGACCGCTTCGTGTTCGAAGGCTTCCTGCCGCGCAAGGGCAAGGAGCGCGCCGCCAGGCTCGCCGCAGTGGCAGCCGAGCCGCGCACGACGGTGATCTACGAATCGCCGTACCGGGTGGCCCAGACCATCGACGACCTGGCCAAGGCGTGCGGCCCGGAACGCCGAGCTGCCGTGGCCCGTGAGCTCACCAAGCTCCACGAACAGGTGCAGCGCGGCACGTTGGGGGAGCTCGACATCGGCGAGCCCCGCGGCGAGTACGTCATCGTCGTGGAGGGCGCGCCACCGGCGCCGCAGGAAGTCGACGTCGATGCCGCGTTACGTCGTCGGCTCGACGCGGGCGACGACAAGAAGACGGCCGTCGCCGCCGTGGCCGCCGAGCTCGGCGTGCCCAAGCGCGAGGTCTACGCCGCGGCGCTGGAGCTCGGTTAGCCGGACAAGCCGGCGGCGCAGGAGGTGCATATCTGCTTCTGCCGGTAGGGCCGCAGGTTCTCCGTGCCCTCGCAGAACACGCACCGGACTTCCACCTTGCGAAGGTGGATGCTGCCCCCGTCGACAGAGATCTCCATCTCGTCGCCAGGGCGGATGCCGAACAGCCTGCGCATCTCCACTGGCAGCACGATCCGGCCGAGGTCGTCGACTTTCCTTGCGATCCCGGTTGCATTCACGGCCTGCACCCCCTTGAACCGTCGGTACTGTAGGCCGGTGGCCCGTTTCTACGTCACTACGCCGATCTACTACGTCAACGACGCCCCGCACATCGGCCATGCCTATACGACCGTCATTGCCGACGCCTTGGCCCGCTGGCATCGCCTGCTTGGTGACGAGGTGTTCTTCCTCACCGGAACCGACGAGCACGGGCTGAAGGTGGCGCAGACGGCGGAGAAGAACGGCGTCAGTCCGCAGGACTGGACCGACCGTACCAGCGAGCGGTTCCGAGACGCATGGTCGACACTCGACATCGCCTACGACGACTTCATCCGCACCACCGAGCCGCGTCACTACGCCACCGTGCAGGCCTTCCTCCAGCGCATCCACGACAACGGCGACATCGAGCTCGGCTACTACGAAGGCCTGTACTGCGTGGCCTGCGAGGACTACTACACCGACGCCCAGGCCCCCGACGGCAACTGCCCCATCCACGGCCGCCCCCTCGACCTGCTCAAGGAGGAGAACTACTTCTTCAAGCTGAGCCGCTACGAGCAGCGCCTGCTCGACTGGTACGAGGCGCAGCCCGAGTGCGTGCTGCCGGAGTCGAAGCGCAACGAGGCCCTCGGCTTCATCAAGCAGGGCCTGCACGACATCTCCATCACCCGCACGTCGCTGACGTGGGGCGTGCCGGTGCCGTGGGACGACAAGCACGTCTTCTACGTCTGGTACGACGCGCTCATCAACTACTGCACGGCCATCGGCTACGGCGTCGACGACGAGCGCTTCGCCACGTGGTGGCCGTCGGTACACCACCTCATCGGCAAAGAGATCATCCGCTTCCACTGCGTGTGGTGGCCCGCCATGTGCATGGCCGCGGGCATCGACCCGCCCGCCCAGGTGCTCGTGCACGGCTGGCTGCTGGTGGGCGGCGAGAAGATGTCGAAGACCAAGCTCAACCAGATCGCGCCTGCCGACCTCGTGGCCGACTTCGGCGTCGACGCCTACCGCTACCACTTCCTGCGCGACCAGGCGCTGGGGCCCGACGGCGACTTCTCCTACGAGGGGATGGTCGCCCGTTACAACGCCGATCTGGCTAACAACTTCGGCAACCTGCTGTCGCGGGTGGCCACCGTCGTGGCCAAGAAGTGCGACGGCATCGGCCCTGCGCCGCGGGCCGACAGCCCGTTGGCCCCGCTGGCTGCGGAGTCGTACGCGGCGGCCGCCGAGGCGTGGGCGCGGCCTGCGCCCAACGACGCCCTCGATGCCGTGTGGCGCTTGATCCGCGAGACCAACGCCTACCTGGAAGACAACGAGCCGTGGAAGGCACCGCCCGGCCCTGAGGTCGACGCCGTGATGGGCGACGCCCTGGAGGCGCTGCGCATCGTGGCCGTGTTGGCGTCGCCCGCCATGCCCTCCGCGTGCGACGAGCTGTGGCGGCGCCTCGGGCTCGACGGCTCGCCCCGCGACCAACTCTTGCCGGAAGGCGCGGCGTGGGGCGGCTACCCCGGCGGCGTGACGGTGACCAAGGGCGACCCGCTGTTCCCCCGCAAGTAGATGTGGGCCGACAGCCACTGCCACATTCCGTACGAACGCCTCGACGACCCGCCCGTCGTGATCGCGGCAGCGCGGGCGGCGGGCGTCGGGAGGCTCGTCACCATCGGCACCGATGCCGGCCAGTCGGCGGCGGCCATCGAGGTGGCCCGTGCCTTCGACGACGTGTGGGCGTCGGTGGGGCTGCACCCGCATGACGCGGTGAACGGCGTGGCCACCATCGTCGACCTGCTCGACGCACCTGAGGTCGTGGCCGTGGGGGAGTGCGGCCTCGACTACCACTACGACCACTCGCCTCGCGACGTGCAGCGGGCCGCCTTCGCCGAGCAGGTCCGTCTGGCGCATGAACGCGACCTGGCCCTGGTGATCCACACCCGCGAGGCGTGGGACGACACCTGGTCGATCCTGGCGGCCGAGGGCGTACCCGAGCGCACCGTGTTCCACTGCTTCACCGGCGGCGCCTCCGAGGCCCGCCGTTGCCTCGACCTCGGCGCCTACCTGTCGTTCTCCGGCATCGTCACCTTCAAGGCGGCCACCGACGTGCGTGAGGCGGCTGCGTTGTGCCCCCTCGATCGCCTCTTGGTCGAGACCGACTCGCCTTACCTGGCACCGGTGCCGCATCGCGGCCAGACCAACCAGCCCGCCCTCCTGCCCTTCGTCGGTGCCGCAATAGCCGATGTGAAAGGGGTGGCGGTGAACGCTGTCGAGGCGTCCACATGGGCGGCCACCGAGGCCGCGTTCGGCTTGCAGGCCCCTGCGAACCCCTCCTAGGGTCGTGGACTAGTCACTCCTGGCGAGTAGCTGTCCCCAAAGGAAGGGTGGAGTCCTGAGGACAACGAACGCTCAGGGGAGACGGCGCGTGGTCTCGTTGTTGTTGTGCGCAGGCCTGTTGTCCGTGCCGCTCCTCAGTACGCGTCTGGGTAGTGGGCCGGCAACGACCTCGGTAGAGGTCGATGCCTCGTCCGCCGCTGCCGACCTGGCAGCACGCATGGAGCCAGTCCGGGCCTCCCGGTCGGCTGCTGCGACGCGCCTGCTCCCCGACGAGGACCAGGTCACGACCACGACCGAAGCGCCTGTCACCACCACGACTGCTGAGGTTGTCGTGGTCAAGGCGGCGGTGACGACGACTACCACGGCCAGGCCCAAGCCGACCACGACCACCACGCGGCCCAAGCCCACCACCACGACCACCACCAAGCCGCCGCGGCAGCAGACGGGCAAGGCCTCGTGGTACCAGACCGACAACGGCACCTGTGCGCATCGCACCCTGCCGTTCGGCACCATCGTCAAGGTCACCAACCTGGCCAACGGGTTGACGACAAGCTGCCGGGTGGCCGACCGGGGTCCCTACATCGACGGCCGCATCATCGACCTCGACCGCGAGGACTTCGACCGCATTTCCAGCACCTCGACCGGAGTGATCGACGTCCGCATCGAGTGGTGACGCTTTCCCGCCGTGACGTGAGCGAGCTGCTCGCCGGTCACGGCCTCCGCCCCAGTCGGGCTTTGGGCCAGAACTTCGTTGCCGACCCCAACACGGTGCGGCGCATCGCCCGGTTGGCCGAGGTGGGCGAAGGCGATCGGGTGGTGGAGATCGGCGCCGGGCTCGGCTCGCTCACCCTCGCCTTGGCCGAGACGGGCGCATCGGTGGTGGCTGTCGAGCTCGACCGTTACATCGCCCCGGTGCTGCGCTCCGTAGTGGAGCCCGTCGGCGTGCGGGTGGTGGAAGGCGACGCCATGTCGCTCGACTGGCCCGCACTGTTGGGCGACGACGGGTGGGTGCTGGTGGCCAACCTGCCCTACAACGTGGCGACCCCGTTGGTCCTCGACCTGCTCGACGACGTGCCGCAGATCCAGCGCATGCTGGTCATGGTGCAGCGGGAAGTGGGCGAGCGCATGGCAGCCGGGGTGGGTGACGAGGCCTACGGCGCCGTCTCGGTGAAGGTGGCGTACTGGGCTCGGGCTCGGGTCGTCGGACGGGTGCCGGCGTCGGTGTTCGTGCCCCAACCCCGGGTGGAATCGGCGTTGGTGTCGATCTCGCGACGGGATGCGCCCGCCGTCGACGTCGACCGGGCACGGTTGTTTGAACTCGTGCGGACCGGGTTCGCGCAGCGGCGCAAGATGCTGCGCCGGGCGCTTGCCGGGGTGGTCGACGAATCCGTGTTCGAGTGCGCCGGGGTGCGGCCCGAGGCGCGGGCCGAGGAGCTCGACGTCGAGGCGTGGGGGAGGCTCACGGCGTGCTCGTGATCGTCAAGGCCTACGCCAAACTGACCCGCTCGTTGCGGGTGGTCGGCGTGCGCGACGACGGCTACCACCTGCTCGACGCCGAGATGGTCACCCTTGACCTGTGCGACGAGCTGGCCTTTACCGACGGGGTGAACGACTTGCCCGCCGACAATCTCGTGTCGCGTGCACTGGCGGCGGTGGGACGCGATGCGCATGTGGCGTTGACCAAACGCATTCCCATGGGAGCGGGCCTCGGCGGCGGTTCGGCCGACGCCGCTGCCGTCCTGCGGTGGGCCGGGTGCCCCGACCTGTCGGTCGCCGCGTCACTGGGCGCCGACGTCCCCTTCTGCGTGGTCGGCGGCCGTGCGCGTGTCCGAGGGATCGGCGAGGTGGTCGAGCCGCTGCCGTTCGAGCCGATGACGTTCACTTTGCTGACACCGCCGCTCCACGTGTCGACGCCCGCGGTGTACGCCATGTGGGACTCGCTCGGAGGCCCGTCGGCCGACGGCCCCAACGACTTGGAGCCCGCTGCGCTGGCCGTGGAGCCGGCGCTGGCGCCATGGCGCGACCGGCTGGGCGACGCGACCGGAATGACGCCGGTCCTGGCAGGCAGCGGCGGTACGTGGTTCGTGGAAGGCGAGTTCCCCGGTGATGGCCGAGTGGTGGCGCGGACGACGCCGGCCGTCGGCTGAGCCGAGGGTCGTCAGCTTTCGGCCGGGTGGTCGGGGAAGTCGGTGGTGGGGGGAAGCCCGGCCCGCCGCCGTGCGGCCTGGAGTTGCATGCTGGCTTCGTTGTAGAGGACGGCTCCCTGCTGGGCGGCGGCAGCACCCCGTTCGATCAGTGCCGTGCGCTCTGCCCCTGTGACCGTCGTCGCCTGCTCGAACAGGCGGGCCGCGTCGAGGTAAGGGTCGACCGCTCGCCGGAACGCCGTCACGATCGGCCTGAGGTCGTCGGAGGTGCGGATGCCCTCGATGCGCCCGGCGATGTCGGAGAGCGAGGACTGCCATGCCCGGGCCTCGCCGCCGATGAGCTCGTCGGGCACGCCCTCGGGCGCCTGCAGGTCGGCGACGGCGGCCCGCATGCCCTGTATCTCCAGCCGCCCCCAGTGCTGCGTCGGGCCGCGCAGCGCCTCCTGCAGCGCCTCGACCTCACGGGCCGACGGTCTGTCGTTCCGGGGCGCCACCAGCACGCCGACGCCCACTGCCAACGCCAGCACCACCACGGCGCCGAGGACGAGGCGACGGGATTTACCGGTCGGCTTGGGCGGCACGGCGGCGGCGTGGGCGGGCGGAGTCGGCCTGGTGCGGCGTCGCCGACTCGCCGAGGTACGACGCCACCAGGCTCTCGTCGGCCAACAGGTCGCTGCTGCGGCCCTCCACCACGACCTCGCCCTTTTGGAGGACGTAGGCGCGGTCGGTGTTGCCCAACGCCATGTGCACGAACTGCTCTACCAACAGGACGGCGGTGCCTCGTTGGTTCACGGCCCGCAGAATGTCGAACAGCTGGTTGACGATCAGCGGCGCCAACCCCAGCGACAACTCGTCGACCAGCAACAGCTTCGGGTTCGACATGAGCGCTCGGGCCACCACCAACATCTGCTGCTCGCCCCCCGAGAGGGTGGCGGCCGCCTGGCCCGCCCGCTCGCGCAGGATCGGGAAGTACGCCGTGGCCTCGTCGATGCGCTCTTCGACCAGGTTGCGCTGCTTGCGCTTGGAGTAGAAACCGAGGCGGAGGTTCTCCTCTACCGACAGCGCACCGAACAGCTCGCGCCCCTCCGGAACGTGGGCGATGCCGTGCTCGACGACCTCGTGCGAAGGGAGGCCGTGCACGGGCTGCCCGTCGAACTCGATGGTGCCGTGCCGGGGAGCGAGCATCCCCGAAATGGTCCGCAGCGTCGAGGTCTTGCCCGCACCGTTGGCGCCCACCAGCGCCACCATCTCGCCCTCGTCGACGTGCATGGTGACCGAGCGCAGGGCCTGTACCGGCCCGTAGAAGACGGAGATGTCGGAGACCTCGAGGAGTGTCGCCATCAGCCGACCGCCACCGGCGTGTTGGGCTCGCCCAGGTACGCAGCGACCACTTGCGGGTCCCGCTGGATATCGGCGGGCTCGCCGGTGGCCAGCATGCGGCCGCGGTTGAGGACGTACATGTAGTCGCTCACCGACGTCACCATGCGCACGTCGTGCTCGATCAGCAGGATCGACACGCCGAGCTTTTCGCGAACGAACAGGAGGAGCTCGGAGAGGCGGTCGGTCTCCTTGTTGTCGAGGCCTGAAGCGGGCTCGTCGAGCATCACGACGGGGGCACCGGTGACCAGGGCGCGGCCGATCTCGACCATGCGGAGGGTGCCGAACGGGAGCCCCGCTACCGGACGGTCGGCGATGTCCTCCAAGCCGAGGAATCGCACGACGCGACGGCACGTGTCCTCCGACGCCAGCTCGGCGTGCAGGGCCTTCTTGGTCACGACCACGTGGGAGAACAGGTTCGACGGGTTGTGGAGGTGAGTCGCCACCAACAGGTTCTCGAACACGGTCAACTCGGGGAAGAGCTGAATCACCTGGAAGGTGCGGCCCAGGCCGCGGGCGGCGCGGTCGTGCACCGGCAGGTCGGTGACGTCTTGCCCGAACAGGCGGACCCGGCCCTCCGTCGGGCTGTTGAGCCCGGAGATGGCGTTGAACAAGGTGGTCTTGCCTGCACCGTTGGGGCCGATGAGACCGACGATCTGGCCTGCGTTGACGGTGAGGGAGGCGTTCTCGACCGCGGTGAGTCCGCCGAAGCGGACGGTGATGCCCTCGGCTTCGAGGACGGGGCCTGTGACGTCGATGCGCTCGGCCAGCTCCAGCTCGGCGAGGACTCGGGCTCGGTCGTCGAGCACCGGTGCGTGGCCGTTGGTGGGCAGCGCCAGGACGTGGTCGGCGTCGACGCCGTTGGCCGACGGCAGGGTGTCGGTCAGGAACCGCCCGGTGGGACGGACGATCGCCGTGTGGGGCGTTGTGGTGCGGGTACGCCGAGGTAGCCGCTCGGCGATGCGGGTGCGCAAGGTCTCCAAGGCGGGTCCGCCCCGCTCGGCGGATGCGCGGCGCGCGGATCCCAGGGCGACACGCGCGCGCTCGGCTAGCGCCTCTTTCCGCACCTTTAGCGCCCGCACGGCCCGGTGGTCGCGGTGGCGCTCGGACAACCTGCGCACGTCGCCGGGGATGGCGGCCAAGCCGCCCGGATAGACGAGCAGGATCAGCGCCAGCAGCAAGGCCGAGACCAACTGGAGGTACTCACCGAGCGCAGGCACGCGGAAGAACACCTCGCTGAGGCCGGCGAACACGATCGACGCGGCGACTGCGCCGCCGAGGCTGCGCAGGCCGCCCACGACGGCGATGGCGAGGAACAACAGTGAGGCCTGCAACGAGAACTGGGCAGGCACCACGGTGGTCTGATGGGTGAGGATCAGGTTGCCGCCGAGGCCGGCGATGAAGCCGGCCGTGGCGAAGGCCACGAGCTTGTAGCGGATGACGTCGATCCCCAGTGAGGCGGCGGCCATCTCGGAGCCGCGCACGGCGGAGAAGGCCCGTCCCGTCTTGGAGTCGCGCACGTTCAACAGGCCGAACAGCACCGACGACGCCGCCGTGAGGATCACGAAGTAGAACGTGCGCCGTTCCCGGAAGTCGAAGAAGGGAAAGCCGCCGGCGATGCCCACCGGGTCGGCGTCGACCGAGGCGGTGCCGCCCTTGCCTGCGAACCACGGGACGACGAAGAGGTACTCGTCGGCCATCCAGGCGAAGATCAGGGTGGCGACGGCGAGGTAGAGGCCACGCACCCGAAGGGCGACCACGCCGAGCAGGCCGGAGGCGGCAGCCGACAGGCAGGCGGCGAAGAGCAGGCTGTAGGGAAAGCCGATGTCGAGGTGACGGCTGAGCAGCGCCGAGCCGAAGGCGCCGACGCCGACGAAGGCGGCCTGCGACAGCGAGATCTGGCCGACCCAGCCGGTGAGCAGGACGACCGAGGCCGCCACCATGAAGTACGAGCCGGCAAGGACGGCATCGCCCAAGAGGGAGAAGGTGTCGAGCGGGCGCAGGAACGTGGGCACGCCCACGAACGGCCAGGCGATGAGGACCACCAGTACGACGTAGCGCAGGAGGCGGCGGCGTCCGTGCGGCGCCTGGATGCGTGACTCGTCGAAGGCGGTGTTGGCGGCGCCCCCGACGTCGCCCGCCAAGGCGGCGCTGGTATCGGCGGCCGAGAACTTGCCGCCGCGGAAGTACATGGTGACGAAGGCGATGATCGTGAGTACCAGCTGCGGCATGCCGACCTGGCCGGCCAGGCCGCCGAGGCCGGGGATGAGCTTGAAGGCGGGCACCATGCCCTGGGCGGCGCCCACGGCGGCGGCGCCGACGAGCGCGCCCGGCAGGCTGCCGAGCCCGCCGAGGAGGGCGGCCACGAAGGCGGGCAGCATCTGCAGCGACAACGAATAGGGCTGGAGGTTGGTGACGCCGGCGAGCAGGATGCCCGCCAGCCCGGCCAGCGCGCCGCCGAGCATCCAGGCCAGGCGGGCCATCTTCTCCGGGTTGATGCCCATGAGGCCTGCGGCCTTGGGGTTCTCGGCGGCGCCGCGCATGGCCAGGCCGATACCGGTGAAACGGAAGAGGGCGAAGAACCCTGCGGCCGACAGCAGTGCCACGGCGAACAGGCCGAGCTGGCCCCAACGCAGCAGCGAGCCCGCCACGGAAATGCCACCTTCGGGGAAGACGCCGGGCGCCCGCTTGGAGCCGGACCCCCAGATCTGAGCGGTGGCGGCGACAACCAAGCCGTAGACGGCGACGGTGCCGACGGTCTGGGCCGTCTGGCCTTGGCGGGCCAGCGGACGGACGAAAAACCGCTCCACGGCGGCGCCGAGCCCGGCGCCCGACGCCACACCGAGCGGGAGAGCGAGCAGCATCGGCACACCGCGGCCGCTCAACTCGAAGGTCACGTAGGCGGGCAGCATGGCCATGGCGCCGTGGGCCAGGTTGAGCACCTTCGAGGCGCGGAACACCACGACGATGCCGATGGCGAGCATGGCGTACGCGCCGATGAGCGGCAGCGACAGCAGCAGGTAGACGAAGAAGTCGGTCATCTGTCGGGTGTGGGTGTCACTCGCCGGGCGGGATGTCCTGGCCGACCCACGGGTCGGGGATCAGCGGCGTGCGGCTGCGCCATCCGGTGAAGCTCTGCTCGTACTGGATCTCGAATGCCTGGGCGCTGGAGTTGGCGAAGTGGTTGCCGGGTTTCCAGGTGAGCGGCGCCGACAGGCCGGAGTTGTACGTCATGGAATCGAGCACCGTCCGCAGGTTGTCGCGGGTCAGGTTGGGCCCGACCTTCTTGAGGGCTTCGACCAACAGGCCCATGCCGACGTAGCCGCCTTCGAGGAACTGGTTGGTGACGTCGGCCGACGAGGATTCTTTGCGCACGGCAGCCACGTACTCCGACACCGGGCCCGCGCCTGCGTACTGCTCGATGGGCGGGTTGTAGCCGGTCCACACCCACATGCCTTTGCACGAGCTGCGGCACTTCTCGGCGAAGTCGCGGGTGAACAGGGGCTGCGCTCCGCCGAACCCGATGCCAGGATTGGCCCCGCGACCGGCGGCGAACCAGCTCAAGGCCGTGTCGGGCTCCAACAAGATGGCGACGAAATCGCAACGCCCCCCGGCGTTGGTGGTCGAGTTCATGCCGCAGGCGCTGTTGAAGTCACGTGCCTCGGACGTGTAACTGGTCTTGTTGGGTTGGATGCCGCAGAAGCGCCGGGTACACGTCTTGAGGGAGGGGTCGTAGCCGTCGACGTCCTTGTTCACCAGCCGCTTCACGGCCTGGTTGTAGGCGTACGCACCCTCGACCCCGAAGTGGTACTGCGAGTCGAACACGATGCCGAACTCCTTGGCCCCGCGGTCAGCCGCGTTCTTGGCCATGATGTGCATGGCCGAGATCGTCGAGGTCGCCACCGGCCAGATCCACGGGTTGCGGTACTGGTGGATGAGCATGCCGTCGGTGCCGACAACGGGGACCTTCTGGCGCTCGATGTAGTCGTCGGCGCTGCGGAGCCCTTCCGACGACGGCACGACGGAGAGGGCGAATACCTTTTCGCTCTCCACGAAGTTCTGGATGTACTGGGCACCGAGGGTGGCGTTCCACGAGTCGTTGCGAAGGCGGAGCTCCAGCTGGCGGCCGCAGACGCCTCCGGCGCCGTTGACCCGGTTCACCACGGCGTTCATGCCGATACGCACCGGGGCGAGAAAGCTGGCGCCCGGACCGTCGTTGACGATGGTGGCGGCCAGCTTGACCCGGTTCCCCGTCACGCCGACATCGGTGTTGCCGCCGTTGCGACCCGCTTCACAGGCCTGCCCCGGCTTGGCGGCCACGGCGCCAGGACCGGTGCCCCCGCCACCTCCGGCCGCCGCACCTCCTCCGCCACCGCCACCTGCCGCGCTGTCAGCAGTACCACCGGCCCCGCCACCACCGTCGGTGCCTGCGACCTCGCCGGGCGTGTCGCCATCGGCAGCGGAAGTGGCCAGTCGTCCTCCCGGCGGGAAGATCGTGCCGAGCGATAGCAGCAGCCCGACGACGACCACGACGGCCAACGTCATGAGGGCGCTGCCGGTGGCGGGGTCGAAGCGCCGCAGCCGGCTCATGCGCCCACCCCAGGAGACAACACGCTCCGTTCCAACAACATGCGCCGCCGAGCCGAGAGGTACACGGGTGCCAAGAGGATGCTCCAGACCAAGAGGAGTGCGATCGTTTCGGGAAGTGCGTTGCGCAGGTAGGCCCAGCCGAGCGCAGCCAAGCCACGCGGTGGGTCGTCGTCGTCGCTGATCGGTGCCGCGCCCAACGGGGTAGTCCCGTTCGGGTTCCCGCCACCGAGGAAGGCATCGAGGGCGACATCCAGCCCAGCAGCGTCGGTGGCACTTCCGCCGAGAGAGCCGGGACTGTCCAGTTCGCCGCCCCCGCTGCCCAAGAGATAGATGCCATAGCGGGCTTCCACAGCCGCGCCTGCGAACTGGAAGATCGTCCGCGACGGCCGGGTGTTGTCGCTGACCAACGAGACCACCATGCCCGGTACTTCGATGCGATCGTCGCCCTGCTCGTTGAGGCTTACTGCCTCGAGGTGCTCTTCGGGGCGGATGCGTACGACCGCCTCGTAGCCTCCGGGGCTTCCGAGCTTGCCCGGGTCGGGCCTGGGAAAGTCGACCCGCAGCACGCCGACGAAGGAGGCGTTGATGGCGCGGGCGACCGCTTCTTCGTCGCACTGCTCGCTGCAGAGCCGCTGCCCGTTCATAGAGACGTCGCGAACCCGACGCGTGAACGTGGACTTGGCCGTGCCCGCCCGCCCGTGGGCCTGGGCCGTGGCTGTCACCTCGACGCCGCCGAACTTGAGCACGCCCCCGAGGATCGAGATGCCGCTCGCATTGGCGGTCACCGTGCTGACGACGCCGCGGTCGCCATCGATTCGGACGTCGGAGGTTGTGTTGCTCGACCCGAGCCCCACGGCCAAACCGGGGCCGGACAGTTGCGATTGCCCGGAGGAGGCGGAGGCCGTCGCCTTGCTCCCGGCTTCGCATTCGACGGATGCGCCTGGTTCCGATACGGACACGGGTTTGTCGCCGAGGTCGATACAACGTGCTTCGCGGAACGGCCATTCGGCGCCGCCCTGCTGCAAGTCCTTGCCCGTGTTGGAGACGTCCCTTTCGCCGCCGCTGGCCGATGCATCGGCGCCCTCGTTGCGCAGGCCGATGCTGCGTGCCGGCGCCCCGCTGATCTCGCGCGTGCCGGGACCGAGCGGCACCACCTGCTGGTTGATGTCGACGGGCACCACGTTGAACCGCAACGAGTCGTAACCCCCGACGAACCGATAGCGGGCGCCGAAGGCCTGAGCCGCGCCGCCGTAGTTGGCGCCGGTGACGCCGGGGCGCTCGTCGACCTGCTTGGTGTTGGCGTCGGCGTCGGGGGCCCTGGGCGGCACGAAGTGCGGGGCCCGGTCCTCGGCGACCAGGATCTCGTCCTGGACGTAGCCCAGGAATACGCGACCAGTTCGCTCGTCGACGGCGATGTGCCGTTTCTGTGCAGGCCCGAGCTTGTCGTTGCTGAACGACGGGCTGGCTCGGCCTTGCGACACAGGGGTCGAGCGCGTGTCGGCAGCCAGCAGGCCACCGGCAGACAAGGTGTACAACCGACCGTGCTCTGCGTCGATCCCGATCTGCCCGATGGAGTCACCGACGGCAATCGACCCGACCCAACTGTTCGAGCGGCCGTCGAAGGCGTACACGCTGACTCCCGCGCCGCTGGTAGACGATGCCAGCAGCAGACGCCCCGACCCTGGGTCGAAGACGGAGTCGGTGTTGAGGTAGTCGCCTGCCCGGGGGAACAGCTCGAAGGTCCTCGTCGTGCCGAGCACCAGTCGGCCGACACCGGTCGGGACCGGCGGGTACTTCACCACTTGCGCGTTCGGCGCCGTACACCCGAAGTAGACGGAGTTCGTCTCGGCGACGTAGCCGAGGCCGGGTGCGGTGTTGGCCGTGACGGGCAGGGAACACCCGGGCACTGCTTCGCTCCATTCACCCCGTCGGTTCACCAAGTCGACGCTGGTGATGGTGACGGTGCCCGCCTGGGCGCTCGCCGTCTCGTAACCGGAGCTGGGCTGGTACACAGGGTCGACCATCGAAAGCAGGAACGCCCGTCGCCCTTGGTCGGCCAACGCCACGGTGAACACGCGCTGGCTCGCAGGCAGTGTCGTGGCAAGGTCGACCCGAGCCTGCTCCGCCACCGTCGTCCCCGTCAGGCGGAAGACGCGAATCGACGATCCACCGGGGCCCGCAAATGCGGCGACGAGGTCTCCCGTAGCCGGGTCGACGGTCGATGCGTCCGGCGCGCCGATGGCCGTACGCACGGTAATCGGCTCGAGCGAGTCGAGGTTGTACATCACGACTTCGCCGTAGCTCGGGAGAAGTCCGTACAGCAGGCGCTGCTGTGACGCCGTCTTCAAGTGCAGTTGGCTGGCCAGGACGTCATCGAGATTTGCGGGCTTCCAATACCGGAAGCGCACGACGCTTTCGTCTTCCGCGGCCCGAGCGGGCGGCGTGGCGATGTCGCTCACCAGCGGTACGGACAGCACCAGTCCGATCATGATGCGAATGAGCGTGGACGCGCCGAGTCTCATCCTGGCGACACGTCGGGGCGAGTTGATCCTCTGCATAGCTGTGAACGACCTCCGGGCGCCGCGTCGCTGCGGGCGGTTCACGTACGGGTGGTTTCCTTCGACACCCATAGGTGACATCCCTTGTCGTTCGTGTCAGTGTTCGATGGAAAGATGCGATACGGCCCCCGAGGCGACTCGCCTCGGGGGCCGTGAAAGCCAAAACGCAGCCCTGGAGATCAGGGAATCAGCGACTTCGCGTTCTGGCACGGGGCCGTCTTCGAAGAGTACGACTGCACCGAACCGGCAAGCGCGTACGAGTTTGTGGTCGGCGCCGACGTCGGCACGAACACGAACTCACCCACGACACAGAAGTTCGTGCTGACGGTATAGGTGCCGCCCAAGACGTTGTTGACTGTGGCAGTTGCTGTGCAGCTCCCGCTCACCGCCACAGCGCCGCCCCGGCGGCTGTACACCAGGTTGCACGTCACGGTGACCGAGCCCGTACCGACGACTGTTGTGCCGTTGTGTGTCCCCTCGAAGACGCCGGTGCCGGTGCAGTTGCCGGTGACCGTTCCTTCACCGCTGGCCGACGTCTCGGGTGCGTTCGACCCGCCCTGGAACAGGCAGTTCATGTCGAACGACACTGTGCCGCTTGTCCCGGCGGGGGCGGTAGTGGAGACAACGGCCACGCTTCCTGTGACACGGCCTGTGAAACGAACTGCCTGGCCTGCAGGCACGGTGCTCAGCCCGGGGGTGATGGTGCCGGTGCCTGTGGCGACAGCACCACCTGTAACCAGTGTGGATGCCTGGGCAGGCGTGGGTGCAAGGACGCTGAAGACCGACACCAAGGGAATGGCGACGGCGATCAGCCGCTTGATTTGACGCATTACATCGCTCCTTTTTCCCTCCGCAGAGGGGTCGACTGGGTTCACGATGAGGCGTGGAACAAGGTCGAAGGGCGAGTGAGACGAAATGGTGAGACGTCCCCCCGAGGTGTGCGTCTTGCCTCGTCGCTAGAAAGTTAACACCCGCGGCTGACAAGGTAGCAAGTGATTTTTGTCACCTAGGCGACAATTTCTTGCATCGTCCGGGTGTCAGCAGGGTGTCGTCGGTCCGGTGACATCGAAAGTCATGCTTGTGGTGCCGCTCTTGCCGTCCGTTCGCCGAGAGGCAGAGGTGACGACGGTGGCCTTCCCGAGTGTTGGTCCCACAGTGAACGTGTACTCGAAGCGCCCGTCCGGCCCTGCGACTCCGGCCTTTGTGGTGTCGTGGCTCTGGTTGTCGGCGTATCGCACGAGCATCGACGCCACGTCGTCCGGCTGCAGGTACATGACCACGGTGAACGAATCGCCGGGATGAGCACATGGCGCCGACAGCGTCACCCGGTATGTGTAGTCGTCGGGTGACGCAGGGATCGTCGGTGTCGTCGTCGTGCTGCCTGCACCGGCTCCGGGTCCACCGGGCGGCGTCGTGGGGGTGCTGTTTGCCGTCGTGGTCGGCGTCCCGCCTCCCGGGACGGTCGAAGTCACGTCCCCCGACTGCGCAGTGCGTTGCCGTTCGCCCTTGTCGGCCCTGTCGTCGCCCGATTGCAAGAGGATCAGGGCAAGAAGCGCCACAGCGACGACGACAGCGAGGGCGATACCGGCCAGGCGGGCGGAGCGCGCTGCGGCAGCGGGCGCTTCTTCGATCGGCTCCAGTGGTTCCACCATCATCCCCCCGTGTTCGGTTCGCGTGGTTCTGTTCGACCACGCCGCCCGGCCTCCCTGCTCGGCGCCGGGTTGGCCTCGCCGTCGATCCTGCCGCTAGCCTGACCGGCCGACATGGGATCTTTGATCAAGAAGCGCCGCAAGCGCATGCGGAAGAAGAAGCACAAGAAGATGCTGAAGGCCACCCGCTGGCAAAGGCGGGCTGGCAAGTAGGCACGAGTTCGCTTCGCAAGCGGCCGCCCTTCGGGGCGGCCGTTGCGCGTCCCGCCCCCGCTACGCTGAGGGCGGCAGTGGCGGGTAGTTCAATCGGCAGAACGCTTGACTTTGGATCAAGAGGTTGCAGGTTCGATTCCTGCCCCGCCAGCTCCGACCCGTCGAGGTAGAAAGGAAGCGATGAGCCAGCGCCCGCTTTCCGCCGTCGTCCTCGCTGCGGGTGAGGGCACCCGCATGCGCTCGTCGCGGCCGAAGCCGCTGCACCTGCTGTGCGGCCGTCCCATGGTCCTCCACGTGCTCGACGCCTTGGTCGAACTGGAGGTGGAGCGGGTCGTCGTGGTCGTGGGCCACATGGCCGAGCGGGTGACAAAGACCCTGCAGGAACTGGCCCCGCCCAACATCGCCATCGACTTCGTCGAACAACACGTCCAGCGGGGCACGGGCGATGCCGTGTCGGTGGCCCTCACCGGTTTCCCCGACGACGACGTCGACGACGGCGACATCGTCGTCCTCCCCGGCGACACGCCCTTGCTGCGCCCGCCGACGCTTGCTGCGTTGGTGCGCGACCACCGCACGGCCGACGCCGCCGCCAGCGTGCTCACGGCGCGCATCGAGGACCCTACCGGCTACGGCCGCATCGTGCGCGACAAGAACGGCCGGGTGGCCCGCATCGTCGAGCACGGCGACGCCTCCGACGACGAGCGTGAGATCGACGAGGTGAACACCTCGATCTACTGCTTCCGGCGCTCGGTGCTGGCGCCCGCGCTGCGGCGGCTGAGCCCAGAGAACGCCCAAGGCGAGTACTACCTGACCGACACCGTCGCAGTCCTCCACGACGCGGGCTACCCCGTCATCAGCCGCGTCGTCGACGACCCCATGGAAGCGGCGGGCGTCAACGACCGGGCCCAGCTGGCCATCGCCGAGGCCGAGCTGCGCGACCGCACCAATGAGCGGTGGATGCGCCGGGGCGTGACCATGCTCGACCCCGAGCGCACCTACATCGACGCCAGCGTCGACCTCGGCACCGACGTGACCTTGTTCCCGGGCACCATGCTGCAAGGCAGCACGGTCGTGGGGGCGGGCGCCGAGCTCGGCCCCGACGTGCGCCTGGTCGACTGCGTGGTGGGCGAGCGAGCGGTGGTCGAACAAGCTGTGGCCCGCCAGGCCGAGATCGGCGCCGACGCCCGGGTGGGGCCGTTCGCCGTGCTCTCGCCGGGAGCGCATGTGGCGCCCGGCACCGTCACCGGTCCATTCTTCGCAGCGGGCGACGAGGACGGGGATTGACGATGGAGCTGACACCGACAAAGCGGCTCGACCTGTACGCCGGGCGTTCGCACCCGGCGCTGGCCGAGGAGGTGGCTGCGCACCTGGGCGTGACACTCGGCAACCCCAACCTGCGCGAGTTCGCCAACGGCGAGGTGCACTGCCGCTTCGACGAGTCCGTGCGCGGCGCCGACATCTTCATCATGCAGACCCACTGCGGCCCGGTGAACGACGCCGTGATGGAGCAGCTCATCATGATCGACGCCGCCAAGCGGGCCTCGGCCAAGCGCATCACCGCGGTGTGCCCGTTCTACGGCTACTCCCGCCAGGACCGGAAGGCCGAGGGCCGCGAGCCCATCACGGCCAAGCTGGTGGCCGACATGCTCACCGTGGCGGGCGCCGACCGGGTGGTCTCCGTCGACCTGCACTCGGGCCAGATCCAGGGGTTCTTCGACAAGCCTGTCGACCACCTCATGGCCATGCCCGTGCTCGTCGACTACCTACGGGCCAATGCGGGCGACGACCTGGTGATCGTGGCCCCCGACGCGGGCCGGGTGAAGGTGGCCGAGCGCTTCGCCCAGCACCTCAACGCCGACTTGGCCTTCGTCTACAAGCGGCGCCCCAAGGGCGAGGCCAACCAGGTGCAGGCGTTGGGCGTGATCGGCGACGTCGACGGCCGCCACTGCGTTGTCATCGACGACATGATCGATACCGCGGGCACCATCTGCGCAGCGGCCGGAGCGCTGCGCGACAAGGGTGCTGTCGACGTGTGGGCCATGGCCACCCACGGGGTGCTCTCCGACCCGGCGACCGACCGCCTCAAGAACGCGCAGATCAGCCGGGTGGTGGTCACCAACACCTTGCCGATCGACCCGGAGAAGCAGATCGACAAGCTCGAGGTGCTGTCGGTGGCGAAGATCATCGCCGACGCCATCGATGCGGTGTTCGAGGACACGTCGGTCTCGGAGATCTTCGGCGGCGAGAACCAGGCCTGAGCCTCGGCTGTTCCGCCGGGCGGGCGGGCTAGTAGCATCGACGGGTTCTCTGAAGTTCTCTTTCGCCCTTCCAAGGAGCGCGTCATGCCCGACCTCACTCTCACCGCCGAGCTGGGCCGTCCCATCGGCTCTCGCTCGTCCGGACGGCTTCGCGTCGCCGGGAAGATCCCGGGCGTGGTGTACGGGCACGGCAACGACCCGGTGCCGGTGGCGGTCGACGCCCGGGCGCTGCGGGCCGTCCTCAACACCGAGGCCGGCATGAACGCGCTGATCACCCTGGAGATGGACGGCAGCACGCAGTTGGCCATGGCCAAGGACGTGCAGCGCCACCCGGTGCGCAACACGGTGACGCACATCGACTTCCTGGCCATCAGCCGCGACGAGGTCATCACCACCGACGTCCCCGTCACGCTGGTGGGCGAGGCCACCGAGTTGATGCGGGCCGACGGCGTCGTCGACCACCAGCTGTTCAACCTCACCGTCAACGCCAAGCCGGGCAGCATCCCCAACGTCATCGAGATCGACATCAGCGGGCTCAAGCTGGGCGACACCATCCGGGTGAGCGACGTGGCGCTGCCCGACGGCGTGACCACCGACGCTGATCCCGAAGCCGCCATCGTGGTGGGCCAGGGCGCGCAGGTCACCGAGGCCGACCTGGTCACCGAGGCCGACGCCGAGGCGGCGGCCGTGGCTGCCGCCGAGGACGCGGGCGCCGAGGGTGCCGGCGAGGGCGGCGGCGATGCGGCTGCGGCCGGCGGCGGCGAGGGCGGCGAAGCCGGCGGGGAGTAGTTGCTCCGAGGCCGCACGGGCACGCCTGCCGACCTGTTGGTCGTCGGGCTCGGCAACCCGGGCGCACAGTACGCACGCACCCGCCACAACGTGGGCGCCGAGGTCGTCGAGCGGCTGGCTGCCCGCTACGGCGAACGCCTGAAGATGGGCAAGGAGCGCTCGCTCGTCTGTGAGGCGCGGGTCGACGCCGGTCGCTACCGGGTGGCGTTGGCCCTTCCGCAGACGTACATGAACGACTCCGGCCTGGCCGTGGCGCCGTTGGTGCGCCGGTTCGGGGTCGAGGACCTGCACCGGCTGGTGGTGGTGCACGACGAGCTCGACCTGCCGGTGGGGCGGATGAAGGTCAAGGTCGGCGGCGGGCTGGCCGGCCACAACGGCCTGCGCTCCATCAAGGCCCACCTGAAGTCCGACGACTTCGTGCGCATCCGCATCGGCGTGGGCAAGCCGCCCGGCGGCAAGGAGCAGGGCGCCAACCACGTGCTGAAGCCGCCGGGCAAGGCGGAACGCACCGAGCTCGACGTGGTGGTGGAAGAGGCCGCCGACGCCGTCGAGGCCATCCTGCGCGACGGCGCCGCCGCCGCCATGAACCGCTTCAACACGTGAGTCGCCAGTTGTGCGCGGTGGCACGCGCACAACTGACAACTCAGCAGCGCGTCAGCCGTTTGCGAGCGTGCTCTCGCACGGGACGCTCACTTCGAGATGTCGTGTCGAAGCGCGTAGAGCGTTGCATCGGCGATGGTGATGAACTCCATCGCGTGTGCCTCATCGACAAGCTGGTCGCTTAGCTGCGCCAGCATCCGCATAACGCCGAGCCCTTCGACTGCGTCTCGCGTGTGCGCTGTGATCATCCCTTTTTCGAACGCAAGGTTGGCAAGCGTCGGCGTATCCACGCCACGGACATCCAGCCCCTGCTGACTCAGGGCCCCACGTAGCTCAGCGTCGATCGCAGAATGGCTGGCCAATACCGCGGCGATCGGCGACGACCGCTCCATCAGTGCCAGCATCTCCTGTCGTAAGGCCAGCCGCTCGGGACGAGGATGACCCTCGGCTGGCACGCCGGAACCGCTGTTCGGAACCTTCGTTTTCGTCTCTGCAGCGACTCGCTCCCATTCCGCTTCAAATCCTCCGGGACCGATCTTCAGGCGGCGAAGGGCATCGCCACGGACGACCTCGCGAACTAATGGCCGCGCGAACAGTGCGATGACGACCACCGCACAAGGCCAAGCGACAGCTTCGATGACTCTGGCAACGAACTCGAGGCCGTTCACGGGCCGAGTTTGCCAGCGTGACTCGAGCAGATCTGCGTTAGTGCCCCCGGCGGTCCGGTCGTACGGGTGCGGCCCCGTGGGTCGGTGATGACCAGGGTGCCGTCGGGCTTGAGCTTTTCGGACCAGCCCGGTTGGTGGCCGAGGTGGTGGTGCCTGCTGCACTTGAGCACCAGGTTGTCGAGGCTCGTCATGCCGCCGTCGTGCCACGGGACCACGTGATGCGCCTCGCACCACTGCGACGGGCGGTCGCACCCTTCGAAGCGGCAGTGCCGGTCCCGCAACGCCAGCGCCGACCACAAGGGCGCCGGGATCGTGCGGGTGGAGGTGCCGTAGTCGAGGATCGTGCTTCGCCCGTCGGTCACCACCCGGTGGATCGCCGCATCGCACGCCAGCGCCTGCACCGACGCACCGTCGAGCGGGCCACCGCCGACGAAGCTGCCGCCCTTGCGTGCCAGCAAGGCCTCGTAGTCGACCACGACGTTGAGGTGAGGGCGGTGTCGTCCACCCCGCCTGCCGCTCTGCTGATCCAGGAAGAAGCGGCACACGTCGACCAAGGCGTCGGCTCGCCGCTGCGACGGCAGCACGTCGGGGTCGTCGACCATGGCCAAGCGCAACGCCGTGGCCACCGTCTCGCCGGCCAGCGGGTCGAGCGAGCCGGTCAACTCCCATTGGCCGTCGAGCGTCTGCGAGAGGTGCACGCCCCGCTCGAACGTCGGCTCGATGTCGAGCATCGCCTTCCACTGCTGCATGGCCAGCGCAGTGTCGGCCACCGACAGGTCGACCAGCGCGGGCACCACCGCCGCTTCGTGTTCCGCGAACTCCGGCGTCGCATTGCGCACGATGGCCTGCACCTGTCCGCCCGACACGGCGCCAGACAGCCATGCCTCGCTCGTGAGGGGCAGCGACCGCAGCTTCCTTGCCGTCGAAGCCGTCGTCTTCGCGCTGCTCGACGTCATGCCTGCGTGGTGCCGGAGCCAGGCCGTCATCGACGTCGCTCCGTCGAGCTCCCACAGGGCCTCGGCGTCGAACGCACCGACCGCGGCCGCCAGCTTGGCGTTCAGCAGGTCGGCCACCTTCAGGGCCTCGGCCAAGCCCTCCCCGTCGAACGGGACCTCCAGCTTTTCGACGACCTCCCGCAGTTCCCCGACCACCCTCTGATCGTACATATGTTCGCCCTATAAATCAAGCAAAAACCCTTGAAAACAAAGGGAATTCTGCTACCCGCCCCCACTCGGTAGCATGGCGTAGGTGAGCCTCCGCTCCCTCCCGCCACTCCTCCGCGACGAGGATTCGCTGACCGCCGTCGCAGGCTCGTCGACGGCCCTGCTCGCCGTCCCCGAACCGGCGCGTCCCTTCGTCATCGCCGGGCTCACGCACCTCTCGGGCCGCCACCCGATCATCGTCGCCACCCCGACGGCCGCCGACGCCGAGCGCACCGCCCACGACCTCCGAGCGTTCCTGGGCGACGACGACGTCGACGTCTTCCCGGCATGGGAGACGCTGCCCTTCGAGCGGGTGAGCCCCAGCGTCGAGACCATGGGCCGTCGCCTGCGGGCCATGTGGCGGCTGCAGAACCCCGACCGCATGCCCCGCGTCCTCGTCGCCCCGGTCAAGGCCCTCGTCCAGCGCCTCGGCCCCCACGTGGAAGACGCCAAGCCGGTCATGGTCAAGCCCGGCGACCAGGTCGACCCCACCGAGCTCGTCGAGACCCTCGTCAAGAACGGCTACCGCCGCGAGTACCAGGTCGAGCACCGGGGCGAGATCGCCATCCGGGGCAGCATCGTCGACGTCTTCCCCTCGACGGCCGACGTCCCCTATCGCATCGACCTGTGGGGCGACGAAGTCGACCGCCTCACCGAGTTCAGCGTGGCCGACCAGCGCAGCACCTCCGACGTCGAGTGCATCGAGCTGTTCGGCTGCCGAGAACTGCTGCCCACCGACGAGGTCAAAGCCCGGGCCGAGCGCCTCATCGGCCAAGAGCCGTGGGGCCGCGACCAATGGGACCGCCTGAGCCAAGGCCTGACCTTCGACGGCATGGAGTCGTGGCTCCCGTGGCTCACCGAGCAGGAGCACGTCCTGCTCGACCTCGTGCACGAGGACGCCCTCGTCCTGCTGGTCGAGCCCCGCCGCATGCGCGACCGGGCCGCCGAGGTGCTCGACGAAGAGGCCAGCCTGGCCGTCACCCTGGCCCAGACCTGGGGCGCCAAGGGCGACAGCTTCCCCCAACTGCACCTCCCCTTCGACCGCCTCCTGGCCCACACCAAGGCGCCCGCCTGGAGCCTCACCACCGCCCCCGAAGGGCCGGGCACCGCCACCGTGCAGGCCATGGGCTGGGACCCGGTGGTGGGCGACGGCGCCAAGCTGGCCGCCCAACTGCAACAGCTCCAAGCCGACGGCTACCGCATCGTGGTGGCCGCCGAAGGCGAAGGCAGCGGCAACCGCCTCCAGTCGGTCCTGAAGGAAGAAGGCGTCGTCGGCCTCGACATCGTCGTGCAGCCGCTGGAGCGGGGCTTCATCCTCCCCACCATCAAGCTCGCCGTCCTGGCCGAGAGCGACGTCACCGGCCGGCGTCGCGCCCACCGCCGGGCCCGGCCCCGCAAGCGCGCCACCGAGGGTTTCTTCGACGACCTCAAGCCGGGCGACTACGTGGTGCACCACCAGCACGGCGTGGCCAAGTACGGCGGCATGGTCAAGCGGGCCATCGGCGGGGCCGAGCGCGATTACCTGCTGCTCGAGTACCGCGGCGGCGACAAGCTCTACGTCCCGTCCGACCAGATCGACGCCGTGCGCCCCTACACCGGTGGCGAGACGCCCACCGTGCACAAGCTGGGCGGCACCGAGTGGGGCAAGGCCAAGGCCCGCGTGCGCAGCGCGGTGCGAGAGATCGCCCAAGAGCTCGTCGTGCTCTACCGGCGCCGCATCACCAGTCCAGGCCACGCCTTCCAGCCCGACACGCCGTGGCAGCGCGAGCTTGAGGAGTCGTTCCCGTACCAGGAAACGCCCGACCAGCTCACGGCCGTCACCGAGGTCAAGGGCGACATGGAAGAGCCCGTCCCCATGGACCGCCTGGTGTGCGGCGACGTGGGCTTCGGCAAGACCGAGGTGGCGCTGCGGGCCGTGTTCAAGGCCGTGCAGGACGGCAAGCAGGCCGCCATCCTCGTGCCCACCACCCTCCTGGCCCAACAGCACTTCTCCACGTTCTCCGACCGCTTCTCCGGCTACCCGATCCGCGTCGAGGTGCTGTCCCGCTTCCTCACGCCGCAACAGGCGCGCGCCGTCACCGATGGTGTGAAGGACGGGTCGGTGGATGTCGTCATCGGCACGCACCGCCTGTTGAGCGGCGACATCCGCTTCAAGGACCTCGGCCTGCTGGTGGTGGACGAGGAGCAGCGCTTCGGCGTCACCCACAAGGAGTCGATCAAGAAGCTGCGCCACGACGTCGACGTGCTGACGTTGACGGCCACGCCCATCCCGCGCACCCTCGAGCTGAGCCTCACCGGCATCCGCGACCTGACGCTGCTCAACACACCGCCGGCCGAGCGCCAGCCGATCCTCACCTACGTCGGCGAGTACGACGAGCGGGCCGTGGCCGAGTCCATCCGCCGCGAGCTGCTGCGCGAGGGCCAGGTCTTCTTCGTGCACAACCGGGTGGCCGACATCGAGCGGGTGGCGGCCGGGCTGCGCGAGCTGGTGCCCGAGGC
>DATLNE010000006.1 GCA_035536915.1 Acidimicrobiales bacterium | reverse complement strand
GCCTTACGTGGGTCGTTTCGCCTGCGACTGGCATCGACTTGCAACCACAGACCCGCACGCGGCCCAAGCCAGTGTACGAGGCGTGGCGCCCGCTACGGGAGCCGCTGGGCCACGAAGCAGTCGACCAACTCCGAAGCAACCTCTTCGGCTCGGCACCACCGGGGCGAGTGCAGCAGGCGTCGAGCCCGTGCCACCTCGTCGTGACGGACGCCGGGCACCGCCAGGAGGCCTTCGAGCACATCTGCCGACAGGCGGCTCTTCAGCTCTTGCATGTGGTCTGTCGCCTCCGGCCGTCTCTGGACCTGTCGCCCGCTGTTCATCAACCCAGAGGATCGGTCCGCCGGATTACCACCTTGAGTGGTGGTCCGACCAAACCGTGCCGCAAGGTGCGCGCTGCGACGGCGGCGATGACTACGCCGGCTCCCCCGCTCCGCAGCGCGTGCGCCGCCGCGGCCAACGTCGTGCCCGTCGTGCACACGTCGTCGACGAGGAGGACCCGGGCACCGACGGCGGTGCGGGCGCGCGCGTTCGGCCGGAGGTTGGGGCGTCGGCGGCGCTCTTCAGCTGACCGCCCCGTCTGGGGCGGACCCGGCCCGCGGTGGAGCAGCCCGACACAGGGGCGACCGAGCTCACCTGCCACAGCTTCCGCCAGCAGGCGCGCCTGGTCGAAGCCGCGCCCCCGCCGACGACGGGCGGTGGTGGGCACCCACGTGACGATGTCGATGTCGGCGGCGTCGACGTGCGCGGCCAGCGCAGCGGCCAGCCAGGGCAAGGACGCCCGGGCGTTGCGGTACTTGATCCGCGCCACCAGCTCGCGGCCGGGCCCGTCGTAGGCGAGCAGCGCCACCAAGGAGGAGAGCCCCGCAGGCGGCGGCAAGGGCGGCGGACGGCGCAAGGCGGCCAAGCACCCGGCGCATGGCGACGGGCCGGGCCGTGCGCAGGCGCCGCAACGGGGCGGCGCCACCGACTCGCCCACCCGTCTGAGAAAGCGGCGCCGAGCGGGCGCCCGGGCACGGGGGCGTGCGCCACCGCCGGTCGCGCCGAGCAGCGCCGGGGGGCCGGGCAGCACCGCCGCAAGCGTGGCGACGACGACGAAGGCGGCGGCAACCGTTATGAGGCCGGCCAGGATCAGGAGTGCACCAGACAGCATGAGACGCAGTATGACGAGAGGGTGTGACAACAAGGCGTTGCGCGGACCGGTCACCCGCGGCGCGCCGTTGGTCGTTCTCGAAGGCCTGCGGCCGCCGAGGCAGGCGCTGTGCTCATTGGTCGCCTCGCCTGTCGGCTCGGCTCCTAAGCCGGCGGTGGCATGGAAAGGCGTTGGGCGAGACGGTGCGGCGGCCCTACCCTCGGCAGTCGTGCTCACGATTCCCACCACACAACGGGGGCGGCGCTTCGCCCAGCTGTTGGTGGGCTTGACGACATTCGGCGTCGGCCTCGCCCTCATGGTGCGAGCGGAACTCGGCCTCGGGCCCTGGGAGGTCCTGCACCAGGGCCTGTCGGAACGCAGCGGGCTCACCATCGGCACGGCGGGCATCCTCGTGGGGATCCTGGTGATGCTGGCGTGGGTTCCGCTCCGGGAGCGCCCGGGCGTCGGCACCGTGCTCAACGTCGCCGTCGTCGGTGTCGTCATCGACCTCACGCTGGTCGTGGTCGACGACCTTTCCGGGACCGTGCTGCGCTGGGCGATCCTCGCCGTCGGCATCGCCCTCGTGGGTTCCGGCACGGCCCTCTACATCGGCGCCGGGCTGGGCCCCGGTCCCCGCGACGGCCTCATGACGGGCTGGTCGCGGCGCAACGGCACGTCGCTGCGCGCCGTGCGCACCACCGTCGAGCTGGGCGCCCTCGCCGTGGGGTGGGCGTTAGGCGGCCAGGTGGGCCCCGGCACGGTCCTGTTCGCCGTCGCCATCGGCCCGTTGCTGCAGGCAGTGCTGGGCCGGGTCACGATCCCGGCGCCGCCTCCAGCCGAGTAGCGGCAAGGGATGCGACGTAAGGCGGCCGCAACACGCCGACCTCGGTGACGATGGCGGCCACCAAGGCGGCCGGGGTCACGTCGAAGGCCCGGTTCTCGACGGCGATCCCTGCCGGAGCGAGTCGGTGTCCACCGATGGCAACGACCTCCTCGGCGCCGCGACGTTCGACCGGGATGGCGGCGCCGTCGGGGCACGCGAAGTCGATGGTCGACGTCGGCGCAGCCACGTAGAAGGGGATGCCGTGGTGGTGCGCCAGTACCGCCAGTCCGTAGGTGCCCACCTTGTTGGCGACGTCGCCGTTGGCAGCGATGCGATCGGCGCCGACAACCACGCAGTCGACGTCGCCGCCGGCCATGAGCGAGCCGGCCATCACGTCGGCCACGAGCGTGGCGGGGATACCGAGCCGGTCGAGTTCCCACGCCGTGAGGCGGGAGCCTTGGAGGACGGGGCGAGTCTCGTCGACCCAGACAGACGGCTTCCTGCCGTCCTCGTGGGCGGCGCGGATCACGCCGAGGGCGGTGCCGTACCCGACGCAGGCGAGGGCGCCGGCATTGCAGTGGGTGAGGATGCGTCCCCCGTAGGGGACGAGCTCGGCGCCGAAGCGGCCGAGCCGGCGGTTGCACGCCACGTCGTCCTCGGCGATGCGCACGGCCTCGGCGACAGGGTCGTCGGCAACCGCGGCGAGCCGGGCACCCCATGCCAGGTTGACCGCAGTGGGGCGGGTGGCGACCAGTTGCCGCGCCGCCGCCTGCACGTCTTCTCCTCGGACCGACGCCAGCGCCACGCCCATCGCGCCGGCGGCGCCCAAGGCGGGCGCACCCCGCACGGCCAAGGTGACGATTGCCTCGCACAACTCGTCGACCGTGTGGACGTCGAGGAAGGCCAGCTCGCCCGGCAGACGGCGCTGGTCGATGAGCCGCACGTGGTCGCCGCGCCACTCGATGGTGGGCGGGATCGGGTCGGCCGCACTCATCGCAGCGCCTCGCACGTGGCTCGCACGCCCGCCTCCACGCCGCCCTCGGCCGCGTAGGCCGCCGACCCCAACAGCATGAGCAGCCCCTCGCCGCCGGCCGCTTCAGCCTGCGCCCGCACGTTGTGCGGACCGATGCCGCCGCCCACGATGGCGGTCGCGCACGCGGCGTTGCCGAGCGGGCGGCGCACGGCGTCGAGTTGGGCGCGCACCTCTTCGTCGGAGTCGAACAGCTTCCCGCCGAAGGAGCCGACGAGCACGTAGTCGGCGCCGCACAGGCGGGTGAGCATGGCGAGCACGGCGGACGACACGCCGAAGCGGTCGTTGCGGGTCCACGGCCCGGACCCCACCCGGTGCGCCAGGATCGGCACCCCGAGGTCGGCCTCGCGTAGCGCCAGCACGGCATCGAGCCCCTGCGCGAACGCGTTGACCATGACGCCGCCTGCGCCGCGGTCGACGACGCGCCGGGCGCGGTCGAGCAGCTTCGTGGAAGGGCCGGTGATGTTGGGGAAGTACTGCACGCACGGGTGCAGTACGTCGGCCACCGCAGCCACCCGCTTCGTCAACGGGCACCAGTCGGGGTCACCGAGCAACTCGTCGTCCTTGACCAGTGTCGCCCCACCCGAGGCGATGGCTGCGGCGACCTCGGCTGCTTCGTGCGGCCGCAACCCCAGCGACGGCTTGAGGATGGCGCCCACGCCGACCCCGGGACGGGCCGGGTAGGCGGGGCCGGGCAGGAAGCCGTCGGGCAGTTGCAGGTCGACCAGGCGGCAGCGGGTGAACGCCCGCGTCTCCACGCCCTCGCCTGCCACCAACGCCGAGATCAGCAGCGGGACGTTGCGGCCCCAGTTCGTTTCCGGGAACTCCAGGACGGCGACGCCGTCGGCTTCCGACACCACGTGCCCCCGCACGAAGGCGGGGCCGTCGGGCATGCCCAGAGACTCCTCGAGGGCAAGCGCCTCGGCCGAGCCGTGCGGTTCCAACTCGAACGTGGCCCGGATCACCTCGTCAAATGTACGGGCGAAATTCGAGTGCGGCGGACGGCATGGCTCCGTACCGTCGGGGCCGAAGGTCGTTGCCAGCAGCCCGGTTCGGCATCGCCCACCGTCGTCCTGCACGTCGGCCGCCTTCTCCTGAGTAACACCTGTGCCCCACAGCACAGGCAAACGGGTGCGAATCCCGACCGGCCCGGTTGGAGGGCCGCCAAACGTCGTACGGCCTGCAGGGTTCGCCCTCCGCCGCTGCGACGTGGCCCTCCAGCCGAGCACAACCCGAAACGGACAACGAACGATGACAACGCTCGCTCTCACCATCGGCATCACCGCGGCGGCGGCCGCTGCGGTCTGGCGCGCCCTCGTGCGCACGACCGTGGTGTACGAGGGCCACTGCGCCGTGCGCTACCGCCGCGGCGTGGTGGCCGAAGTCCTCGAGCCCGGGCTGCACCGCACATGGCGGCCTTCCTCGCGGGTGGAGGCCGTGGACCTACGCCCGCAGTACCAGAAGGTCCCCGGCCAAGAGGTCCTCACCGCCGACGGGGTTGGACTGAAGCTCAGCCTGGCGGCCGTGTACCAAGTGGCCGACGTGCGTGCGGCGCTGGCCGCGGCGGCGAGCTACCAGCAGGCGGCCTATCTGGTCCTGCAGCTGGCGCTGCGCGAAGTGGTCGGTGCGCGCTCGATCGACGAAGTGCTGTCGCAGCGCGGTGAGATCGGTGCCCAGCTCGCCGAGGTCGCCTCCGGACCGCTGGCAGCCATGGGCCTTCGGCTCCAGTCGTGCGACGTCAAGGACGTGATGTTCCCCGGCGAGCTGCGGCGAGTGTTCGCCCAGGTGGCCGAGGCCCGTCAGGAGGGGTTGGCGGCGTTGGAACGGGCGCGAGGCGAGACCGCGGCGCTGCGCAACCTGGCCAACGCCGCCAGAGCAGTGGCTGGCAACCCGGCCCTGCTCCAGCTGCGCATGCTCCAGGCCATGGAGGCATCGACCGGCCACACCTTCGTGATCGGTCGAAGCGAGGGGTCGCTCCCCTGAAGGGAGCGGCCCCTCAGGTGCCGACGGTCCAGGAGTTCAGGTACTCGTCCTGCTCGGGGGTGAGCCGGTCGACCTCGACGCCCATGGTCTCAAGCTTCAACCGGGCGATCTCCTTGTCGATGTCGCGGGGCACGTCGTAGACGGCGGGCTCCAGCGACGAGCCCTGCTTGAGCGCCCACTCGGCGGCGAGGGCCTGGTTGGCGAAGCTCATGTCCATGACCTCGGCGGGGTGGCCTTCGGCGGCGCCGAGGTTCACCAGGCGGCCTTCGGCCACCACCAGCACGCGGCGGTCGCCGTCGAGCAGGAACTCCTCGACCATGGGCCGGACCTCGCGGCGGCGCTCGGTGCCCGCCATCTCGCCCAACGTCTGCAGGTCGATCTCGATGTCGAAGTGGCCGGAGTTGGCGAGGATGGCCCCGTCCTTCATGACCTCGAAGTGCTGACGGCGCAGCACGTCGCGGTTGCCGGTGACGGTCACGAAGATGTCGCCCTCACGGGCGGCTTCGTCCATGGTGACGACGCGGAAGCCGTCCATCACCGCTTCCAGGGCGCGCAACGGGTCGATCTCGGTGACGTACACCTGGGCGCCCATGCCGCGGGCACGCGATGCGACGCCCTTGCCGCAGTAGCCGTAGCCGGCCACGACGACCTTGCGGCCCGCCAGCAGCACGTTGGTGGCCCGGATGATGCCGTCGAGGGTGGACTGCCCGGTGCCGTAGCGGTTGTCGAACATGTGCTTGGTGTCGGCGTCGTTGACCGCCACGATCGGGTAACGCAGGGCGCCGTCGGCCTGCATGGCCCGCAGGCGGATCACGCCGGTGGTGGTCTCCTCGGTGCCTGCGATGACCTCGGCCACCTGCTCGGAGCGCTGGCTGTGGAGCCGGCTCACCAGGTCGCAGCCGTCGTCCATGGTGAGCTGCGGGCGCTCGTCGAGCACGGCGTCCATGTGGCGGAAGTAAGTCTCGGTGTCCTCGCCCTTGATGGCGAACACGGCGATCCCCTCATCGCGCACCAGCGAGGCGGCGACGTCGTCCTGGGTGGACAGCGGGTTGGAGGCACAGATGGCGACGTTGGCGCCGCCGGACTTGAGGGCGCGCAGCAGGGTGGCCGTCTCGGTGGTGACGTGCATGCACGCCGCCATCGTCACGCCGTCGAACGGGCGTTCCTTGGCGAAGCGTTCCCGGATCGAGTTGAGCACCGGCATGCGGCCTGCGGCCCAGGCGATGCGCTGCTTGCCGAGGTCGGCCAGTGCCGAGTCGGCGATGTCGAAGTTCATGTAGTGCCTTCCGTGAGTTGTCGCTTCAGATCGGAGAGGGCCGGAACAGGACCGGGGTCGATGCCCTCTTGGTACGCCAGGTGGAGCGAGACGAAGTCGCCGAACAGCACGAGGTCGAGGAGCTGGGCCAAGTCGCCTTCGCCCTCAGCCCGGACCTCCTCGATGCCCGCCACGACTTCGCGCAGCAAGTCGGCGACCAAGTCGAAGCGGCGCGTGACCTGCGGGTGCTCTGCGTCGTGACGCAGGTTCACCAGGGTAATGACCTGGCGGGTGACGTCGCCATGCTGGCCCCACCCCTGCACCTCGTTGTGGCACAGCTCGGGGTGCACGGCCCAGAAGGCCGGCGAGTTGGCGTTCTCGTTGACCTGGGTCTTCCACCGCTGGGCGACGGCGTTGCCGAGGGCGCCAGACGAGTGCATGAGCGGAATCGTGCGCCCGATGCGGCGGGCCAGGGCGGCCGCGTCGTTGTCGTCGGTGACCAGTGCGTCGCGACGGCGCTTGAGCTGGTCGACGGCCAGGTTGATCCACTGCGTGGCGCCCGGGAACAGGCCGATCTCTTCGAGCACGACAAGCGGGGGGACGGCCATGGCGCCCAGCCCGGCCCGGGGCTGGGGAATGGTGTCGGGGACGGGCAGCACGGGGGCGCCCCAGCTCGCGGCGAGCTTGCCCAGTTCGCCGCCACTGGTGACGACGACCATGCGGGCGCCCTGGATGGCGGCTTCGGTGGCGGCCTCGATGGTCTCTTCGGTGTTGCCCGAGAACGACACGGCGAACACCAGTGAGTGCTCGTCGACGAAGGCGGGCGGGGTGTAGCCCTTGACCACCACGACGGGCACCGGCATGAACGGGGCCGCCGTGGCCATGAGGACGTCGCCTGCGATGCCGCTGCCGCCCATGCCGAGCACGACGACGTTCTCGATCATGGACCGGTCGGGCAGGCCGTCGGCCCCCTTGGCGTCGACCGCTGCTTGTGCCACTTGCTCGGGGAGCCCGGCGGTGGCGTCGAAGATGTTCTGGGTGTCGAGGCGCTCGCGACCCACCGTCATGCCTCGAAGGTCGGCTTGACGCCTTCGGCCTCGGCCTTGGCCAACAGGCGGGCGTGCTCGTCGTCGCCCACCGTCTCGGCCTCGTCGACCAGCATCACCGGGATGTCGTCGCGGATTGCATAACGGCGCTTGAGGCGAGGGTTGTAGAGCGACTGCTCGCCTTCGAAGTACAGGAGCGGGCCCTTGTCGTCGGGGCAGGCCAGGATCTCCAGCAGTTGCGGGTTGAGGGACACGGTCACAGCTCCCTGATCATGGCGAGCACCTCGTCGGTGTGGGCGTCGCATTCTTCCCGGGTCGGGGCTTCGAGGTTGAGCCGCAGGAGCGGCTCGGTGTTGGAGGGGCGGAGGTTGAACCACCAGTCGCCGTAGTCGACGGTCAGGCCGTCGAGGCGGTCCTGCTCGGCATCGGTGAACGCCGCCGCGATCTGCTCGACGACGCCCTTGGGGTCGGCCACCTCGGTGTTGATCTCGCCCGACGCCGCGTAGCGCTCGAAGGGCTTGCGCAGCTCCGACAGCGGCTCCCCCGCCTTCGACAGGAGCTCGAGGATGACGACGGCGGCGATGAGGCCGGAGTCGGCCCGGTAGTTGTCGCGGAAGTAGTAGTGGCCTGAGTGCTCGCCGCCGAACAGGGCGCCGGTCTCGGCCATCACCTCCTTGATGAACGAGTGGCCCACCCGGGTGCGCACCGGGGTGCCGCCCTTCTCGCGCACGATCTCGGGGACCGCCTTGGAGCAGATGAGGTTGTGGACGATCGTCTCGCCCGGGTGCTTGTCGAGCAGGGTGGCGGCCACCATGGCGGTGGTCAGCGAGCCCGACACCGGCTGGGCCTTCTCGTCGACGAGGAACACGCGGTCGGCGTCGCCGTCGAAGGCCAGGCCCACATCGGCGCCGTTCTCCAACACCCGGGCCTGGAGGTCCTTGAGGTTCTCGGGCTGGATGGGGTCGGCCGGGTGGTTGGGGAACGAGCCGTCGAGCTCCTCGAAGAGGATCTCCAGCTCGAACGGCAGCTTGGCGAAGATGCGGGGGACCACCAGGCCGCCCATGCCGTTGGCGGTGTCGGCCACCACCTTGAGGGGGCGCAGGACGCCGGTGTCGACGAAGCCCACCACGTGGCGGCCGTACTCGTCGATGAGCTCGGAGGTGGTCACCGTGCCCGGCGTGCCGGTGGGGGCCAGGCCCTCGGCCGCCATCCGCTTGATGTCGCCCAGGCCGGTGTCCTGGCCCACGGGCTTGGCGCCCGCCAGGCACATCTTGATGCCGTTGTACTGGGCCGGGTTGTGCGATGCGGTGAACATGGCACCCGGCGCATCGAGGTGGCCGGCGGCAAAGTAGAGCAGGTCGGTGGAGGCCAGGCCGAGGTCGACGACGTCGACGCCCTGTGACGTGGCGCCTTCGGCGAACGCTTGGGCCAGGGCCACGCCCGACTCGCGCATGTCGCGGGCGACGAGGATGCGGGGGGCCTTGGTGAAGCGGGCGAAGGCGGCCCCGATGGCTCGGCACATGTCGGCGTCGAGCTGGTCGGGGACGGTGCCGCGGATGTCGTAGGCCTTGAAGACGGGGTCGAAAGACGGCATGTCGGGGGGCGAGCCTAGTGGCGGTGCCCTCGATCAGTCCCCTTCGCTGCCCCGCTCCATGGTGGTGGCCAGCTCCCGCTCCCAGGCGTCGTCGGCGTCGCCCCAGTCGGATGCCGGCGCCGCCCCTTCCTCCACCGGGCGCTCCGGCTCGGTCCGAGCCGGGTACTCGACCGGCCCGCGCCGCCACAGGAAGAACAACCCGGCGATGCCGAGGAACGTCAGCGCCCATCCCGTCAGGTCGACCGGGGTGTAGCCGTAGCTCAGCTTCACGTGGCGTTCGGTAGGGATCACCACCATCTGGTTGGGCGTGACCCGCCACACGCCCCGGGCGCCCGACGCTCGCCAGTTGGGGAAGTACGACGCCTTGACCAGGACCGGCGTGCCCACTCGGTCGACGTCGAACTCGATGGACTGGTCGTGTTCCTCGACGTTGGTGACGACGACCGGCGGCAACGGGCGCCGGGGCGGATCGCGGTCGGCCCCCTCCACCCGCTCCCACTCGCGTGGCCCGCCGGCGGCCAGCGGCACGTCCCAGCGGGCCGGGTCCTGATACCACTCGACCGCGGCGTGCTGCCATTGCTCGCCGCCCTTGGCCACGCCCGTCATCACCACCGGTTCGTGCTGGAGGGGGGCGACGATCTCGGAGCCCAGGATCTCGTAGGCCTCCCACACGCGGTCCTTGTTCTCGGTCTTGTAGGTGACCGACCACGGCGCCGATGTGCCGACGATGCGGACACCGGGGTTGGCCCGCGCCGCGTTCTTGGCCTCGTCGGAGAAGGCGAGGTAGTAGCGCACGCCGAGCAGGCGCAGGTGGTCGAGCCCGCGGTCGACGTCGAAGTCGTGGTACGGCAGCCCCCGCTGGGGCCGTGATGCGCCGACCGAGAGCTCGGATTGGTTGAGGAAGTGGTACGGCGTGGTGGCCGACGACTCGAAGAACAGGCCCTCGACGGAGCCGATGCAGCCGTTGGTCCAGTACGGCAGGAGCATGAGCGCCATCGGCGTGCCGAAGCGGTCCTGCTCGGACTCGTACTCCCACATGGCCCGCCCGCAGCCCACGTCGCGGCCCACCCGGTCCATGGTCGTCACGACGTCGCGGTACTCGGGGTAGGCGGCCTTGCCCTCGTAGCCCGTGTAGTTCCACTTCACCCAGTCGGGGATGAAGCTGCGGGTGGCCGAGTTGACCGGCAGCCACCACGGGTGCAGCGGGGCGGCCACCAGCACCACGGTGACGAAGAGGGCGACGAACGGCGTGATCAATGTGGCGACGTGCTCGGCCCGTCGCCTGCGGTCGACCAGTTCACCGGCGTCGAGGCCGTCGGCGGTGTCGGGCGTCTCGACCCACAGGCGTCCGAGCGCTCGGCCCACCTCGGCCACGGCCAGGCCCGCCAGCAGGTAGAGGGCCAGGATCCACAGCGGCAGCACCCGCCCGTTCCACAGCCTGCCCTGGGGCATGAACCGGAAGGCCAGCCCCCAGAAGACGGCCAACAGCGTGAGGAAGATCCCGGCCCGGCGGCGGAAGGCAATCGAGGCGATCACTCCGATGAGGGCGAGGACGAGCAGCCAGTCGTCACGGGCGCCGAACAGCGTCTCGGTGTAGGTGGTGAGCTTCTCCCACCCCATGTCGTTGGTGTAGGGGATGCGCATCAGGAACGGCAGCCACCACACGGCCCCGAGGCAGGCAGCGACGGCGGCCACGGGTACGGCGAAGGCCAGCAGGCGCCGGACGCTCAGGCGCATCAGCGTCAGGACCACGGCGCCCGAGATGGCCAGGAAGACCGGTACCACGTGGCACAGGCCGGTGATCGCCAGCAGCCCCGCCGCCCAGGCCCGTTGTCGGCCGGTTTCCAGGCCGCGGGCGTAGAGCCCCAGGAAGACGAGGGCCACGGACAGGGAGATCGAGAAGGAGAACTCGCCCGCCAGCGTGGAGGCGATGTTCCCCCCGTAGATGGTGAAGGAGCGGTCGAACAGGAAGGGCAGGGTGGCGATGCCCAGGCAGGCGGGGGCGGGCGAGGGCAGCCCGGCCAGCCGCCCGAAGGCGCAGGCGGCGATGGGTAGCGTCACCAGCCCCAGGACGGTCACGAGCTTGAACGCCATGCCGTAGGGCAGGACGACGTCGAGCAGCACGATGAGCAGCGTCGGCAGCGGGAAGTAGAACGTCGGGTACGGCATGCCCGCGTACCAGTCGGGCGCCCAGCCGAAGATCCGCCCGTTCGGCAGCAGGTGGTCGCGCATGTAGGCGGGGCCCCACACGTGGGCACCCATGTCGCCGCCCGCGGGCGTCGAGCGGGAGAACAACAGGTCGGGCCGCAGTTGGAAGAAGACGAACGCCGAGGCGGCGCCGATCACCAGGGCGGTGACGACTGTTGTAGCGGTGGGCCGGCGCATGGCGACCATGTTGCCGGCGGGGTGTGACAGTAAGGAGCCGGGGCCCCTCACGACGGTGCGGTCAGCGGCGGGCGGCGGCCAGTTCGAGCACGCCGGGGAGGGCGGTGCCTTCGCCGTCGGTGTCCCACCAGCGGGTGTCGCAGCGTGAGCAGCTGCGCATGGTTACCTTGCGCTCGGCCACGTTCAGGGCAATCTCGACCAGTCGACCGGCATGGCAACGGGGGCAGTGCTGCATCGGAATCTTCGTCCCTTCTCCCGCCCGGAACCCGGGCGACTCTCTCCAGAGACTGGTATCGGCGGAATCCCGAAAAAGCTTGAATCAACGGGTGGCGAGGAAGATGGCGACGGTCGCCGTGTTGAAGGCGATGTGGGCGACGACGGCGGGACCGAGGCGGCCGGAGCGGTAGGCCAGCACGCCCAGCACCACGCCGAAGGCGACGAGGCCGGGCAGCGCCGCGGGGTCGTAGTGGGTGAGCCCGAAGACGACGGCGGCCACGGCGATGCCCACGGCAGGGCCGAGGCGGCGCACGAGCGAGCGCTGCAGGAGGCCGCGGAAGAACAGTTCCTCCACCAGCGGGGCACCGACGGTGAGGGCGAGGACCATGAAGACGACGCCCACGCCGCGGGCCCGGTCGAACAGTTCCTCGGCGTTCTCGCCGGGGTCGGCGAATGTGTCGGGCAGGAGCAGGCGCAGCGGGATGTAGAGGAGGGGCATGAGGACGAACTGCGAGCCCACCCCGGCGGCGACGCCGATGCCCACGTCGTTGGCTTCGAAGGACGCCCCGTAGTCGGTGGCGAGGCTGCCCGAACCTTTGGCGCGGGCGATGAGGAAGGGCAGGCCGACGAAGCCGCCCCACAGGCCGACGAGGCCGGCCATGGCCACGCCATAGCTGCCTTCGTCAGCGCCGGATGCCGCGAACCACAGGCCGCCGGTGAGGGTGGAGAGGAGGGTCGCCCCCAGGAGGGTCAGGAGGGCGTCGGGGATGCCCCAGCGGGGTTGCGCCTGCGGTGTCGGTTCCTCGTCGGTCACGCGTCGTCGGCCGGGAGGGTCTTGCCGACGTAGCGGCTGCGCACCTTGTCGCCCTCGCGCCAGGTGGCGTACCAGTAGGGACCGTGGGGGCAGCGGCTGCAGTTCGGCTTGCCGCAGCGCACGTTCTGCTGCCGATAGCTGACCCGCGGGCCGTCGTCGGTGAACGCGGGGCCGTCGGAGGCCATGGCGTGCAGCCTGCCTCGGGCCAGGATCACCAGGCGGCGCAGTTCGTGCTCGTCGAGGCTGCGCACGAGGTCGGCGGCGCGGCGGTCGAGGGGCACGGCGAGAGGCTAGCGCCGGCCGCCGGAACGGCTGAGGCTCAGACGGCGATCTGCGGGCGCAGTTGGATGATGGGGGTGCGCTCGTCGACCAGCGCCCAGCCCATGGGCACGCGCAGGTTGTCGGAGTGCGTGCTGCACAGGCCCCAGGCCGCGGTGGGATCGGGCTCTTCGCCCGGGCTGTGGAGCCACACGGTGCGGCTCGCGTAGCCGTAAGTCATGATCGCCGACGCCGGATCACCGCAACCGGGCCGGGCGCAATGGCGAGTGCGGTCCATAGGCGGCCACGGTACCCAGGCGTGCGCCACAAGTGGTGGATTGCCGTCTTGTGCAACAGCGCGTCGCCCAAGGCGGTGTTGTGATTTTCAGTCCGCCCCCGGGGTCTTACTTGTCACACCCGGGGCATAGCATGGGTTCTATGAGCCGTCAGCCCTCCGATTTTCGACCGGAACGCCCCGAGCGTCCTCGGGTGCCCGGTCAACCCGGCCAGGAGCAGAACTGGCGGTGGGCCATGATCGCCCTGTTCGTGCTGGTCGTCGGCGTCTTGGTGCTGCCCTCGCTGTTCAACCCCAAGCCCCGCAGCGAGATGACCTACAACGAGCTCATCCGCACGGCAGGCGAGGGGCGGGTGGCCAAGGCCACGGTCAACAACGACAGCGGGCGCATCACCGGCGAACTTCGTGACGGCACCCGCTTCGCCGTGAACGGGCCGGTCCCGCTGCCCGACGGGGTCGAGGTGGTGCTGCGGGAGAAGGTCGACAAGCTCGAGTTCGAGCGCACCACACCGTCGATCCTGGGGGCGCTGCTCCCCTACCTGCTGCCCATCGGCCTACTCATCGGGTTCTGGGTGTGGATGAGCCGGCGGGCGCAGGGCCAGATGAGTGGCCTCATGTCGATCGGGCGATCGAAGGCCAAGGTGTACACGACGGAGCGGCCCAAGACGACGTTCAACGACGTGGCGGGCTACGACGGGGTGAAGCAGGAGATCCGCGAGGTCGTCGACTTCCTGAAGTCGCCCGGGCGCTTCAAGGAGATCGGCGCCCGCATCCCCAAGGGCGTGCTGCTGGTCGGCCCGCCGGGCACGGGCAAGACCCTGCTGGCCCGGGCGGTGGCAGGCGAGGCGGGCGTGCCGTTCATGTCGGTCACCGGCTCCGACTTCATGGAGATGTTCGTGGGCGTGGGCGCGTCGCGGGTGCGCGACCTGTTCCAGACCGCCCGTAAGCAGGCGCCCGCCATCATCTTCGTCGACGAGATCGACTCCATCGGGCGCAAGCGGGGCGCCGGCTTGGGCGGCGGCCACGACGAGCGGGAGCAGACGCTCAACCAGATGCTCTCGGAGATGGACGGCTTCGAGACCACCGAAGGCATCGTGATGATGGCGGCCACCAACCGGCCCGACATCCTCGACCCTGCGTTGCTGCGGCCCGGGCGCTTCGACCGCCAGATCGTGGTGCCGTTGCCCGACCTGGAGGAACGGCTGCCGATCCTGCGGGTGCACTGCCGCGACAAGCGCATCGGCCCTGACGTCGACCTCACACTGGTGGCCCGGGGCACGCCGGGCATGAGCGGAGCCGACCTGGCCAACCTGGTGAACGAGGCCGCCCTGCACGCGGTGCGGCGGGGTTCCGACGCCGTGCACATGGAGGACTTCGAGGCCGCCCGCGACCGGGTAATCATGGGGCAGCGGCGCGAGTCGCTGGCCCTGTCGGAGGGCGAGAAGGAGCGGGTCGCCTACCACGAGGGCGGCCACGCCGTGCTGGCCTACGTGCTGCCCAACGCCGATCCTGTGCACAAGGTCACGATCCTGCCCACGGGCATGGCACTGGGCGTCACCCAGCAGTTGCCCATGGAGGAGCGCCACATCTATCCCCGGGAGTACATCGAGGACTCGTTGGCGGTGCGCATGGGCGGCCGGGTGGCCGAGCTCATCATCTACGGCACGTTGTCGACCGGCGCCAACAACGACTTAGTGGGCAACACCGAGCTGGCCCGCAAGATGGTGCGGGAGTGGGGCATGTCCGACCGCATCGGGCCGATGGCGTGGGGCGCGGCGGGCATGGTGTTCCTGGGCGAGGACCTCATGCACTCGCGCGACTACTCCGACGTGACCCAGCACGCCATCGACGAAGAGGTCGAGCACATCCTGCGGGCGCAGGAGGAGCGGGCCATGGTCGAGCTGCGCAAGCACCGCAAGGGGTTGGAGGCGGTGGCGCGGGCACTGTTGGAGCACGAGACCATCGACGGGGCCGAGGTGGGGCGCTTGGTCGACGACGCCTTCGGCCGGCCCGTGCACCCCAACGGCAACAAGGGCAGCGAGGTGCCGACATTCGCCACCGGCCCGGTGGCCGACGACACCACGGTCATCGAGCCACACCGGTAGTCCTTAGCCGTTGCGCCCGCTCAGCGGGCGTTGGGGCTCACTGCAGCTCGGGCGGGCGGCCGAGGTCGGGCTCGGGGCTGGAGCCGGGGTTGCGGGCTTCGGCCACGGCGGCCCACAGGTCGGTAGCCGTTGGCGTGCCGACGAACGAGGCCTGCACCACGCCGTCGGGGTCGACGGCCAGGATGGCGGGCACCACCTCGACGGCGTAGCGCTGGTGCAGGTCCTTGCGCTCTTGGTAAGGCACCGCCTGGAAGGCGACCTCGGGGCTCTCCAGGGCCGACGCCTTCTCCACCGCTTTGGCGCACGACTCGCACGTCGTGGAGGTGAAGACCACCACCAGCCACGGCCGGTCGGCGCCGTCGAAGTCGGCTCGATCAAGCTGGGTGGGCACCTGCCAGCGGCCCTGCGTCGGCGGCTCGGGGCGGCGCCGTTGCAGGACCTGGGCCACCACGACGGCGGCCACGACGAGGGCGGCGACGAGGAGCAGGCGGTCCATGGCGAGCGCCCACTCTGTCAGCCCCGGCCCCAGATGAGCTACAAACTGCCGGATGGACGACGAGACGACCGAGGGCGACGAGCAGCCGGCGGCCGTCGGGCCCGCAGCGCCGCTGGCACCGTTGGCCCCCGCCGAGCCGGTGACGGCCGCACCGCCTGCAGCAGCGCCGGCGGCCGCGGCCGCCCAGGTGTCGAACGTGCCCATGTGGGTGCTCGGCCTCGTCATCATGATCGACCAGGTCGACCAGAACATCGTCCGGGGCGTGGTCACGCCGCTCAAGGAGGAGTTCGGCGTCGGTGACGCGGCCATCGGCCTGCTGCTGTCGGCCTTCGTGTTGGTGAACGGCCTCATCACCGTCCCTGCCGGCTACCTGGCCGACCGCTGGAACCGCACCCGCACCATCGGCCACACCGTGGTGGGCTGGTCGGGCATCACCGCCCTCACCGCGGCGGCCCCCAACTTCGCCAGCTTGGTGGCCATCCGCGGCGCCTTGGGCTTCGGCCAGGCCATCACCGAGCCCTCGTGCGCCAGCCTGCTGGCCGACTACTACCCCGCTGAGAAACGGGGGCTGGCGTTCTCCGTCCAGCAGGTGCTGCTCTTCGTCGGCTTCGGCCTCGGCGTCGGCTTGGGCGGGGTGGTGGGCGCCACCCTCGGCTGGCGGTGGGCCTTCGTCATCGTGGGTTCACCCGGCGTGCTCATCGCCTTCGCCGTCTACCGGCTCCGCGAGCCTCGCCGGGGCCACGCCGACCGCCTGCACCTCGGCCTGGCCTCGGCCGACGAGGACGGCGAAGACGAGAAGGTCCCGCTGTTCGAGGACGGCTTCGGCACGTTCATGCGCAAGCTGGTCGAGGGCCTGCGGGCCGACGCCCGCACCATCCTGGCCATCCCCACCATGCGCTACGCCCTCGTCGGCGTGTCGGCCCTGCTGTTCACGGTGACCGCATTGGGCGCCGCCCTGCCCCAGTTCTACGAGCGCGAGCTCGACATCGAAAAGGGGCTGGCCGAAGTCCTCGTGGGGGCGCTGGTGATCATGGGCGGCGCACCCGGCGTCATCCTCGGCGGACGAGTGGCCGACCGCTACGCCACCCGCATCCGCGGCGCCCGCATGGCCATCCCCGCCTACTGCATCCTCGTCGGCATGAGCTTGTTCACCCTGTCGTGGCTGCACCTGCCCACGCCCGCGGTGTTCACCCTCCAGGTGCTCGGCTTCTTCGTGGTCGCCCTCGCCGTGCCCGCCCTGCGCGCCGGCCTGTCGGACGCCGTGCCCGCCAACCTGCGGGGCGCCGGGTTCGGTTTCTTCAACCTGGCGTCGGTGGTCTTCGGCCAAGCCGCCGCGCCCCTCGTCGTGTTCGCCCTGTCGGGCGCCTTCGACGACAACCTGCGCACGGCGTTCCTCATCGTCACGCCGCCCGTCTACCTCGGCGGCCTCATGCTGCTGCGTGCCCGCGACCACCTCGACGCCGACGCCGCCAAGATCTTCGAAGCCATCCTCAAGGCCATGCAGGAACAGCAGGCCGAACAGGCTCGGGAGCGCGACCGGGACCGTTAGTCGAGCGGGATGCCCATGGCGTCGGCGATGCCGGGGCCGCCCACGGTGAATACGTCGCGTTGCACGACGACCCGCTCCGACGACCGCACCACCAACGGCAGCGCGGGCCGCTGCACGTGCTCGTTGAGCCGGAAGCCCTGGCGCCGGCCCGGGGCGATGATGACGCCCTGCAACCCCTCGACCGGCAGCATGCGCCCGTCCGCCAACGCCGTGATCGACACCGTCGTCTCCCGGTCGCTCGGGTTGAACACGATGATCCACTCGTCCGACGTCGGCGTGGCCGCCCCGTAGGCGAACGCCCACACCCGCGCCGTCCGGGTGGCGCCCAGCAGGCCGCTGCGTCCGCTCCGGGGCGCGGGCGCGGCCGCCGCCACCGACCGTTCCGCCACCACCGGCACGTTGTTCACCGACCGCACGACGACGGCGCGCCCCACGTTCTTGGGCAGCCGCTCCTCCGCGTGGGCTGTGACGCTGACGCGGCCGTGGGGCGGCACCGTCAGCTCGAACGGCTCGGCCGCGCCTTCGTCGAGCGTGACCTCCACGTCGACCAGCGCCTCGGCGTCGGTGGGATTGAACACGGCGTACTCCTCGACGATGCCGTCGGTGTAGTAGCCGTCGGGGAAGTACCACTCCAAGGCGGGAGCCGACGCCCCGAGCCGCAGCGCCACGCCGGCCTGGCCGGGCGCGGTGCGGTTGAGCAGTTGGTCGGCCACCAGCCGCCCGCTTCGCAACCGCACCTCGGTCGCCACTGTGTCGCGGCGGCGCACGTGCTCACCGATGTCGCGCACCACCACTCGACCGGCGGGCACCACGATCCCCTGGAAGTCGGCCGGCGCCGCCCGTCCCTCGTTGGTGGCGAACGACAGGTCGGCGATGGCGTCTTCGGGGAACGGGTTGTAGAGGGCCAGCAGCAGCTGCGCATCGCGAGCGGTGGCGCCGTCGGCGAAGAACCACGACGTCGACGCCCGCGACGCACACGGGGCCACCGAGCGTCCGGCCGCCGAGGCGACCCAGTGCTCCACCACCACTTGGCCGCTGTCGAGGTCGACGGTGGCGGCGACGTAGGCAGGGGCCATCGACTGGCCGTATTCGAGGGTCACCGCGGCCGATGCCTTCACGGTGATGGGCACGGACGCTGTCGCCCCTTGGTCGGAAACGATGCTGACCGTGCCCGTCACGTCGCGGTCGGTGGGGTTGGCCACCGTGAGGCCACCGTTGTAGGGGCTGGCCGGGTTGGATGCGCCGCCCGCGCAGTACCAGGTCGACGACAGCGCAGACGCGCCCGCCGCGGTGGGCGTCCCCGACGCCGACACCTCCGACACCGGTTCGGGTGCAGGCCGGTCGACCAAGCGGTCGACGACGATGCCCGCCGCCACCAGCGCCACGATGAGGCCGATGACGGGGAAACGCCTCATGCCGTCCTGCCTTCCAAGTGAGCCGCCTTGCGACCCCGCCGGGGCCGCCGCGCCCACAAGGCCCGTACGGCAACCACCCACAAGGCCACCTGGATGGCCACCGCCGCCCACCGCAGCGGCGAGGTGCGGTACCGCAACGTCGCCGAGCCGCCTTCGTCGACGGTGAAGGCGTTAGCCCAGCCGAACGCCGTGCGTCGCTCGGCGCGCTCGCCGCGCACTCGCAACTCCCAACGCGACGACGACCCCGCCGACAGGTACACCTCGGACCCAGCGGGCACGTCACCTTGGAAACGCGTCTCCGACCGGCGCCGCTCGAGGACGGGCGTCGACCCGGCGAAGTCGGCGGTGCGCAGCGAGTCGGCGTCGCGCGAGCGGCTGGCATCCACGGCGGCGTTGCCCAGCGCGGCCCGGGCGGGCAACCACGACGCGTTCTCGTATAGCCGGATCGACTCGTCGCTCTCCATCTGGCGCAGGTCGACCTGGGCGTCGAGGGCGGCGACCAAGCCCGGCGCGGGCGGCAGGTCGCGGGTACGACGGTCGACGGGCGATGCCTTCGACGGCACCACCACGTAGCGCACCGCGGTGGGCGCCAACAGGTGGCCGACCTTGGTGGTGTCGCCGTCGAGGGCGAGGTCGAGGGCGTCGGCCACCAACGCCGTCGAGCCCGGCGAGGCCGTCGGCCATCGATCGGTCAACGAAGGGGCGCCGCTCTGGGAGACGGCGTACGCCGCGCCCTCCCGCAGTTCCCACCCTGCCAATGGCAGCGCCTCGGGGTCGCCCAGCCACAGCACCCGGAAGTCGCCCTCGCCCCGCTGGTCGGCCATCCACGACAACAAGCCCGCGTAGTCGTTGCCCGCTTGGTGCCACCGGCCGTCGACCGCCGCCCCCATGATCGGCAGCCCGCCCGCCAGCACGGCGCCCGCCGCCACCAGCGACGCCGCCTGGCGCCACCCGAACCGGTACCGGGGCAGGTCGATCTCGAAGGCGGCCACGCCCAGGGCGGTGCTCAGCGCCAATGCCAGCGCAGCGGGCACGAGCAAGGCATGCGCCCCCGGCAACGGCACCGGGATCCAGTCGCGGCCCGCCGCCCACGTCACCCCCCAGCACACGACGGCGACCAGCCAGGCCCGGGCCGCCCACCGCAGCCGCCACTCCCGGCCGATCAACAAGGGGAGGAAAGCCGACACCAGGAAGGCCCACCCCAACGGGGCGGCGCCCAGCGGCCCGGTCTCGAAGCGCAACAGGTCGCCGAACCCGGCGGCGCGCGCTGCGGGTGGGTCGACGCCGGCAAAGGCGGCCCACTGCGAGCCCGGCAGCACGAAGTCGAGCGACCACGGGAACAACAAGGCGGCCGCCAGCCCCGAGGCTGCGAGGGTCAGCCCGACGGTGCGCACGGCGCCGCCCACGCCGCCACCCACCACGCATGCGACCACGAGGGCGAGGCAGAACAACAACACCACCAGCGGCGCCGCCGGGAACAGCGCAGTGAGCAGGGCGAGCATGACGCCGAGGGGCAGGATCTCCCGGCGCAGGTCGCCCCCGCCGAAGGGCTCGATGCCCGCCACCCGCAACAGGCGCACGACGATCCACGGCAGCGCGCCGTAGACGAGCAACCCGCTCCACTGGCCGCGCGCCAGCGCGTTGTACGGCAGCGGCACGGCCGCGTAGACGAGCACGGCAGCCAGCCGCGCCCGGCGGACGCCGAGCGGCTTGGTCAACACGTAGGCGCCCACCAAGCCCAGGGGCAGCATCCCCACGGTGAGCAGCTTCTGCAGCAGCCCCATGCCGCCCAGCAGCACCGAACCCGCCAGCCCGAGGAAGGCGAACGCAGGCGGCGCGGGCGAGGCCGACCCCAGCCCGGCCGAGCGCCACTCGGAGAGGAAGGCCCGCAACAACGGCCACGGGTTCTCGGGGAAAGCGGTGAACTCCCCCACCTGTGACATGCGTCCGCTGAGCAGCTCGCGGCTGCCGATGAGCACGGCGAGGGTCGCGGTCGTGAGCAGGATGATCGGCACCCGCTCGGCCGCCCACGTGCGCCCGGCCGACGGCAGCACCGGGCCGCGTTTGCCCAGTCGGCCGTCGGCCGCCAACTGCCCGCGGACGAAGGCGTTCATGCGGGCGCTGCCGCGGGCCTGCAGGCGCCGCACCTCGCCGTCGGACAGCAGCCGCGACCGCTTCACCTCGCGGCGAGCCGTCCGCAGCTGGCGACGCGAGGTGCGGGAGAAGTTCCACGCCCAGGCGCCCACGATGTCGCGCGAGGTGGCCCGTCGTCCGGTGAGCAGGCCGTAGACCGCCTCGACGGTGGCCAGCAGCGCGGCCTGCGGCAGTACGCGAAGCAGGTGAAAGGCGCTGTAGTTCTTGAGCACGGCCCGCAAGCGGTGGCGCAGTTGCAAGGGGCGCACCCGGCGGCGCAAGGCCTCCAAGTCGCCGCCGTCGCGGCGCCCGCTCGACATCGCCTCCAGGTGCCGCACCCGCGCCCCGGGCGCCACAATCACCCGGGCCCCTGCGATCTGCGCTCGCCACGACAGGTCGAGGTCCTCGCCGTAGAGCCGCATGACCTCGTCGAACCCGCCGAGGCTGGCGAAGAGGTCGGCCCGCACCAGCGTGCAGCCGCCGGGCGCCACGAACACGTCGCGCACGGCGTCGTGCTGTTCCTGGTCGAGCTCGCCCGGCTCCACCGGCAGCGACGGGGCGCCGCTCTTGTCGATGCTGGCGCCCACCTGCAGCAGGCGTTCCGGGGCGTCCCAGGCCACGAACTTGGGGGCCACCACGCCGGCGTTGGAGCGGTAGGCCTCCTCCACCAGCAGCCGCACGGCATCGGGGTCGGGGGCCACGTCGTCGTGGCAGAACAGGAAGTGCGATGCGCCCTCCACCACGTGGAGCACCTCGTTGGCCGCCCCGGCGAAGCCCCGGCTCTCGGGCAGCCGCCGCACATAGGCGTTAGGGAGCACGGCCGCCACCCGGGCGGTGGGGTCTTGAGCGCTACCGTCGTCGACCACCAACACCGACAGGTTGGGGTAGTCCTGGGCGCCGACGGCGGCCAGTGCCTCCTCCAACCACGGCCCCGCGTCGGAGGTGACGACGACGGCGACGACCGGGGGCGCCACCGCCTGGGGCTCGGTGCTCATCAGGGAGGCGAGGGTAGTCGGACCCCTGCGACACCCGTCGAACAAAGTGCTTGCAACTGTTAGCAGTTACCGCTATTGTAGCTAGCAGACAGGACGACCCCTGAGGAGAACCCCCGCAATGGCAGATGTGACCCAGACCCTGAAGGACGCGGCCTACGTCGCCGTCGGCTTCGGCGTCATCGGCTTCCAGAAGGCGCAAGTGCGCCGCCAGGAGCTGCGCAAGGACCTCGCCGGCCGCCAGCAGGAGCTCAACGCCCAGGTCGAGGAGTACGGCGCCAAGCTGCGCGACCTCGCAGGCCGCGTGGAGCCCGTGGTCACCGACCTCCAGCAGCGCATCGAGCCGATGCTCGACGAGCTCGAAGGCCGGCTCCCCGAGCAGGCCAAGGGCTTCGTGCAGCAGGCCCGTCAGGCGGCCAAGGCCGCCCTGGGCAGCACCGCACCCGCAGCCGTCTAGTTCCCAGTTCCCCCCACACACGAGGCCGCCCTCCCCCCGGGCGGCCTCGTGTCGCGTTCAGGCTTCGGCCAAGACGTCGGCCAGCGTCTGTTCGATCGGGATCTCGGGCTGCCAGCCCGTCAACGCGTGCAGGCGCGACGCGTCCCCCCGCATGACCGGGACGTCGACCGGCCGCACCAATTCGGGGTCGGCCTCCAGTCGCAGCGTGACGCCTGCGATCGTGGTCATCTGCTCGACCAGGTCGGCCACCATGACGTCTCGGCCCGAGCACACGTTGTAGGCCTCGCCGGGCTCGCCCCGCTCGACCAGCAGCCGGTAGGCGCGCACCACGTCGCGCACGTCGGTGAAGTCGCGCCGGGGCGTGAGGTTGCCCACGGCCAACGTGGTGGCGCCGGTACGAGCGGCTTCGGCGATGCGCTTGGCCAGCGCGGCCACGACGAACCCCGGCGACTGGCCCGGCCCTACATGGTTGAACGGCCGCGCCCGCACCACGGGCACGCCGCTGCCCAGGAACGCCTGCAGGCCGAGGTACTCGGCCGCCACCTTGCTCGCCGCGTACGGCGTGACGGGACGCAGCGGCGCATCCTCGGTCACGGCGTCGGCGCCCACCGCGCCGTAGACCTCGGCTGAGCTCACCAGCAGCACGCGCGGGGGCGCGTCGAGGGCGCGAGCGGCTTCGAGCACGGCGAGGGTGCCGCCCGCATTGACCGCCAACGCCGCGTCGGGGCGCTTCCACGACTCGGCCACGGATGCCAGTCCGGCCAAGTGGTACACCGCGTCGGGTCGGGCATCGGCCATGTACTCGGCCACCGCGGGCAGGTCGGTGACGTCGAGATCCTCGGCGTCGGGTGCGACTACCTCGTCGCCTTCGGCCTCCAGGTGGGCGCGCAACCATCGCCCCACGAAGCCGTGCCCTCCGGTGACGAACGCGCGCACGGCGGCGAACGCTACAAGAGCGTCCGGTAGGCCTCGACGTGGCCTTCGGCGCTGGCCGCCCACGTGTGGCGCGCCGCGATCTCCAGGCCGCGTCGGCGGCGGGCGTCGAGGCCGACGTCGCCGCGCACGAGCATGTCGAGCGCGCCTGCCAACCCGTCGAGGTCACCGGGCTCGACCAGCAGGGCGGCAGCGCCCGCCACCTCCTCCATGGCCGTGCCGCTGGTCGTCACCAACGGCGCCCCGCACGCCAGCGCTTCCAGTGCGGGCAGGCCGAAGCCCTCCTCCAACGCCGGGTAGGCCACGGCCGTCGCGTGGCGCAGCAGGGCGGGCACGGCGTCGTCGCTGACGTAGCCGGTGCGCACGATTCGGCCCCGGTGGCGAGCGGCCGCGATGGCTGTCTCCACCGGCGCTGTCCCCCACCCCTCGCCGCCCGCCAACACCAAGGAGACGTCGCTGTGGGCACCGGCCATGCGGTCGAAGGCCTTGACCAACGTGGGCACGTCCTTGCGGGGTTCGATGGTGCCCACGAACAGGACGTAGGGCGGCCGCACGCCGAGCTCGGCCAAGTGGGCCTCGTCGGTGTCGAGGGGCAGGGCCGTGAACCGGTCGACGTCGACGCCGTGGGGCACGACGTGCACGGGCGCCAGCGGGGAGCAACGGGCGTGGAGCAGGTCGGCGGTGGTGCAGCTCACGCACACGATGGCATCGGCGTGGCGGGCGGCCACCCGGATGGCCCGGCGGAAGAAGGGGACCTTGGTGCGCTCGTGCCATTCGGGATGGTCGAAGAAGGTGAGGTCGTGGATGGTCACGACCTTCGGGAGCGAGGACCGCTCGGGCATCGTGTAGTGCGGGCTGTGGTGGACGTCGAGGCCGAGCTTGCCGAGGATGCTCGGCAGTCGCACCTGCTCCCATGCCAACCGGGTCGGGCGGCGCGAGGGGGCTACGGGCTCGACTGCATGGCCGAACGCGGCCCAGCGCTCGTTGTCGTCGCGGCGGGCCACGAAGGTGACGGCCACGTCGGTGCGGGCCGCCAAGGCGGTGGCCAAGTCGATGGTGTAGCGGCCCGCGCCCGCGGGCTTGGGCGGCACCGCAGTGACATCGAGGGAAAGCCGCAGCACGGTCATGCCGCTGCTCCTTCCCACACGGCGACATGGGCACGCGCCGCGGCTTCCCACGTGAGTTCGGCCGCTCGCAGCAGGCCTGCGGTGACGAGCTCGGCGCGGCGGCGTTCGTCGCTCGCGGCGACCACCAGTCCCGCGGCGATCGATGCCGGGTCGTAGGGGTCGACCTCGACGACGGCACCGCCGGTGCTGGGCAACGGGCTGGCGACCACCGGCGTGCAGGCGGCCATGGCCTCGACGGCGGGCAGGCCCCAGCCTTCCAGGAGGGGGACGTAGGCCATGCACCGGGCTCCCGCGTAGACGGCCGCCAGGGTGGCAGGCGGCACGGCACCGGTGAGCACGACGCCGGGCGGCGGCTTCACCTGCTCGCCCCAGCCGGGCGGGCCGACGACGACGAGGGGCCACGGGTCGGGCAACAGGGGCCGGGCGCGAGCGAAAGCCTCCAGCAGGCGGGGCAGGTTCTTGCGGGGCTCGAGGGTGGCAACCGTCAGAAGGTAGGGGCCCTCGACACCGAGGCGGTGCAGCAGTTCGGTGGCCGCCGCGGTGTCGGCCGGGGGGAGGTGGTCGCAGCCGTACATGGGGTCGAGCACGTCGATGCGCGCCGCGGCGACATCGGCTGTCAGGGCGTCGGCCGTCGCCGTGGTGGGCACCACGAACCGAGCCCCGCGGGCGACGGCCCGACGCAGCGCCGCTTCGTGCCAGGCGCGGCCCCGCCGCGGGAAGGCGTCCGGCAGCATGCGCCACGCCAGGTCGTGCACGGCCACCACCAGCGGGGAGGCGGCGGGGGTGGCGAGGGCGGCGGCGTGCACCACGTCGTAGCCCGGCGGCGCTTTCACCAGGCCCGCGTCCCACGCCCGGGTCAGCAGCTTGCCGGGCAGGTGGGAGTCGACCACCGGCGGACCGAGGCCGTCGCCGCCCGCCAACAGCGTGAGGTCGACCTCGTCGCCCAGCCCCTGCACGAGCCCGCGCACGTACGTGCCGATGCCGCCGGGCACGGCCCGGCGCAACTGCTGGGCCACGAGCAGGACACGCACGGCGCTCACCCTGCAGCGCGCCGGTACAACGAAGCCAACCCGGCGGCGCAGTCGGCCCAGTCGAATGTGGCGGCCTGGCGGCGTCCGCGCTCGATCAACCCGCTGCGCACCACCTCGTCGGTCACCGCCCGCTCGATGGCCTCGGCCAGGGCGTCGCTGTCGCCCGGCTCGACCAAGAGGGCTCCGTCGCCCAGCACTTCGGGCAACGCCCCCGCGGTGGTGGCGACGACGGGCACGCCCACAGCCATGGCTTCCAACGGCGGGAACCCGAAGCCTTCGTAGCGCGATGGGTAGGCGTACACGGCGGCGTGGCGCAGCAACGACGACTTTGCCGCCGTGTCGACCCAGCCGATGCGATGGATGCGGTCGCTCGGGGGGAGGGGGTCGGCACCCCACCCGTCGGGGCCGGCCACCACCAGTTGCAGGCCGGGGTGGAGCTCGGCCAGCGCCGAGAAGGCACGGACCAACGACGGCAGGTCTTTGCGCGGCTCGACAGTGCCGAGGGCGAGCACGTAGGGCCCGTCGACCACGGGGGGGCCGCCTTCCTCGACCGGGGGAAGGCCGTGGTGCACGGCCACCACTCGCTCGGGATCGGCGCCGAAGGCGTCGACCACCTCGGCAGCCACGAAACGCGACGGCGTGTGCACCCATGCGCCCCGCTCGACGGCCCGGCGCACCAACGCCGGGAACCCGGCGGTGCGGGGGTTGGCCAGTTCGGGGAAGCGCAACGGCGTGAGGTCGTGCACGGTGACCACGGCGTGCGGGGCGGGCGGCACTGCGAAGTTGGTGCCGTGCACGACGTCGACGTCGCCGAGGAACCACGACGCAGGCGGCACGTCGGCCTTGTCCCAGGCCCGCAGCAGCACGTTTGCAGGCATGCGGCGGGTGTGGGCACGCACGCCGCGCGGCAACCGGGCGGGCAGGTCGGTGCGGCCGCGCAACGACAAGGCGTAGGCGGACAGGGCGAGGTCGTCGTGGCGCACGAGCGCTCGCAGCGCGCCGTCGACGAAGGTGCCCACGCCGGTGGGCTGCCCCAGCAGCGGCGTGGCATCGACGGCAACCTTGAGCATCCGAGGGAGCCTACGGGCCGGCTACGCTGCCGCCGTGCTCGTCGCCCTCGCCGGTGGCGTCGGTGCCGCCCGCATGCTGCGAGCGCTGTCGGCCGTCGTCCCGCCCTCGCAGATCACCGCCGTGGTCAACACGGCCGACGACATCGTGTTGCACGGGCTCCACGTCAGCCCCGACCTCGACACCGTCACCTACACCTTGGCGGGGGCCATCAACCCCGAGACGGGGTGGGGCCTGGTCGACGAGACGTGGAACGCCATGTCGTCCGTGGAGCGCTACGGCGGCATCAGCTGGTTCCGGCTGGGCGACCGCGACCTGGGCACCCACCTGTACCGCACGCAACGGCTCCGCGAGGGCGCCACGCTGTCGACAGTGGCGGCCGAGGTGGCGGCTGCGTGGGGCGTGGAGGTGCGGCTGTTGCCGATGTCGGACGACCGGGTCGAGACCCGCATGGTGGTCGACGAGGAGGAGATCGGCTTCCAGGACTACTTCGTGGGGCGCCGCCATTCGGTGCCCGTCGCGGCCGTGCGCTTCGCCGGCGCCGACACGGCCCGGCCCGCGCCCGGGGTCCTGGAGAGCATCGCCGCAGCCGAACGAATCGTGGTGTGCCCGTCGAACCCCATCGTGTCGATCGGCCCGGTGCTGGCGGTGCCCGGCATCGAGCACGCAGTGGCGTCGCGGCGTCACGACGTGGTGGCGGTGTCGCCCATCGTGGCGGGGGCGGCTTTGAAGGGACCGGCCGACCGGCTCCTGCGCGAGCTCGGGCACGAGCCCTCGGTGGTGGGCGTGGCCCGGTTGTACGCGCCGTTCGCCGCGACCTTGGTCATCGACACCGCGGACGCCGAGTTGGCCGACGCCGTGGAAGCCGAAGGCGTGCGCTGCGTGGTGTGCCCCACGGTCATGTCGTCGCCGGAGGCGGCCGCCGCGCTGGCTCGCCAAGTCCTGTGCTGAGCGTCCTGCCCGTGACCGGGCTGCCCGAGGTGCGGCCCGGCGACGTGCTCGCCGCCTTGATCGCCGACGCCGCCGCGCTGGAAGCGGGCGACGTGGTCGTCGTCACCCAGAAGGTGGTGTCGAAGGCGGAAGGGCGGTTGGTGCCCGTCGATCCCGACGACCCCCTGTCGCACAAGGCGCTGGTCGAGCAGGAGTCGGTGCGGGTGCTGCGGCGGCGGGGCGACCTCGTCATCAGCGAGACCTCACACGGCTTCGTGTGCGCGAACGCGGGCATCGACCTGTCGAACGTGGAGGCGGGCTACGCCGCCCTCCTGCCGCTCGACCCCGACCGCTCGGCCCGGCGCATCCGCGACGGGCTGCGGGCCCGCACGGGGCTGTCGGTCGGCGTGATCGTGTCGGACACCTTCGGGCGCACGTGGCGCAAGGGCGTCACCGATGTGGCCATCGGCTGCGCAGGGGTGGCCGCGGTGGTCGACCTGCGCGGCACGCACGATGCGCTGGGTCGCGAGCTGCAGGTCACCGAGGTGGCGGTGGCCGACGAGATCGCCGCGGCCGCAGAGTTGGTGATGGGCAAGTCGACCGGCGTCCCCGTGGCCATCGTGCGGGGCCTCGACCCGTCGTGGCTGCGCGAGGGCTCGGTGCGAGCCGAGATCGTGCGCCCCCCCGGCGAAGACCTGTTCCGTTGAGCCCGAAGTTGCGTAGGAATCGCGCCGTTTTCCGGCGCG
>DATLNE010000005.1 GCA_035536915.1 Acidimicrobiales bacterium | reverse complement strand
CCTACGCAACTTCCGGACGGGGTCAGCCGCCGCGGCGTTCCTCGAACCAGCGGAGCACGGCGTCGCAGCCGTCGCGCAACGAGGTCCACGGCTTCCACCCCAAGTGGATGGCAGCCCGGCCGGGGTCGAGGGCGGAGCGCTCGATCTCGCCGGGCCTGCCCGGGGCGTAGGCCGGCGCGTCGGCGATGCCCATGAGCGACGCCATGGTGGCGTAGAGCTGGTTCACCGACGTCTCCACCCCGTTGCCGATGTTGACGGTCAGCCCCCCGCCCCGCTCGGCAGCCCGCGCAAAGGCGTCGACCACGTCGTCGACGTACACGAAGTCGCGGGTCTGGGTGCCCTCGCCGAAGATCGTGCACGCCTCCCCCGACAGCAGGCGGCCCGCGAAGATGGCGACCACGCCCGCTTCGCCGTGTGGGTCTTGCCGCGGCCCGTAGACGTTGGCCAGGGCCAGCGCGGTGAACTCCACCTCGTGCAGTTCGCGATAGGCCGCCAGGTAGTCGACGGCCGCCTTCTTCGACACCCCGTAGGGCGACACCGGCTGCTGCGGGTGCGACTCGCGCACCGGCAGGTCGGCGGCGTCGACATCGCCGTAGAGCGTGCCGCCGCTGGCCGCGAACACCACCTTGCGGGCGCCCGCCCGACGCGCCCCTTCGAGCACGTTAAGGGTGCCGAGGATGTTGACCTCGGCGTCGAAGGTCGGCCGTTCCACCGACACCCGCACGTCGGCTTGGGCGGCCAGGTGGAAGATCACTTCGGGACGGCGGCGCTCGATGACGTCGGCCACTGCCTCGGCCCGGATGTCGAGCCGTTGGAAGGTGAACTCGACCGACGGATCCGAGCGGGCATCGGACAGATTGGCCAACGAGCCCGTCGACAGGTCGTCGATGACGTCGACGGCGTGGCCTTCGGCCAGCAACCGGTCGACCAGGTTGGAGCCGATGAACCCCGCTCCCCCGGTGACGAGCGCCCGCATCTAACCGGCGGGGACCGACACGGGCAGGCGCGCCCCGTCGAGCGTGGTGCCGGGCTCGACCTCGGCGGAGCCGCCGACGACGGTGAGGCCGCCCACCCGAGCGTTCTCCCCCACCACGGCGTTCTCCCCCACGATCGACCCCTCCACCACCGCGCCACCGGCCACCACGGCCCCGGGCAGGATCACCGAGCCGCGCACCACGGCGCCGTCGGCCACCCGAGCGCCTGCGCCCAGCACCGAGCCCTCCACCCGGGCGCCCCGGGCCACGAAGGCGGCGTCACCGATGAACGACGGCGCCACGACCTCGCCGTCGACCACCGGCCCGGCGTTGCCGTACCAGACACCGGGGTCGACCTCGTGGGCGTGCGACGCGGGATCGCCGCGCCGCCCTGACAGCAGGTCGAGGTTGGCCTGCAGGAACTTGGCGGGGGTGCCCGTATCGATCCAGTAGGTGTCGGAGGCCAACGCATAACACGAGCCGTCGGCTACCAAGGCAGGGAACGTCTCCCGCTCGATCGAGACGCGACGGTCGCCCGCAATGCGCTCGAGCACCGACGGCTCCAGCACGTAGGTGCCCGCGTTGATGAGGTTGGTGGGGGCCTCGCCGGGCGGCGGCTTCTCGATGAAGGCGGTGACCCGGCCTGCCTCGTCGGTGGGCACCACGCCGAATGCCGACGGGTCCTCGACCGGGGTCAGGGCGATGGTCGCCTCGGCGCCCCGGGCGCGGTGGAAGCCGACCAACGCGCCGATGTCGAGGTCGGTGAGCACGTCGCCGTTGACAACCAGGAACGTCTCGTCGATGCCGGCGTGGGTGGCGGCGAAGCGCACCGCGCCCGCGGTGTCGAGCGGCTCGGGTTCCACGGCATAGGCGAGGGCAACGCCCGCGCAGGCGTCGTCGGGGAAGGCGGCCAGGAAGGCGTCGGGGCGGTAGCCCATCGACAACACCACGTCGTCGACCCCGAAGGAGGCCAGATGGGCCAGCACCCGTTCGATCATCGTCACCTCGACGATGGGCAGCATCTGCTTGGGCGTGGTGAACGTGAGGGGGCGCAACCGCGTCCCCTCACCGCCGACCAGGACGACTGCCCTCACGGCGTGCTGGAGGGAGGGGTGGTGCCCGGCACCGACGTGGTGGTCTCGCCGCCCGTCGCGTTGGTGGTCGTGGTGGCCTCGTTGGGCACGTCGCTCGCAGGCGGCTGTGCCGGCATGTCGCTCAGGTTGTTGAGCTGGGCGAACGACGGCGGTGTGCGGGGGATCTCGGTGCCCTCGGGTGCGAAGGCCACGACGACGGCCATGCGGTCCTTGCCGAAGTGGATGTCGCTGGGGTCGCCGTTGAACGGCTCGCCCTCCACGAACGCCTGCACCTTGCCCGGCTTGTCGCCGCACATGTCGCCGTTGGAGTACTTGCGGTCGCCGACCTCGATGCGGTCGTCGTTGAGCGTGATGCCCATGGCCCGCTCGTAGACGCCCATGAGGGCGCGCTTGCCCGAGGCGGCCTGGCTGAAGGGGTGCACGTGGATCACGCCGTCGCCGTGGGTGTGCACGCCCAGGGGGTCACGGCCGTTGTCGGCCAGCGGCGGCGAGAACTGGTCGCAGAAGTAGAAGCCGTACGCCGCGTGCCAGTGGTCGTTTGTGGTGGGTTGCTCGGTGCTGCGCTCGCCGATGCGGTCGAGCGTGTCGTCACGGCTGACGACCACCAATGCCACCCCAGCGATGACGACCACGGAGATCAGGCTGTACCAACCCCAGGGTGTCTTCCCCCTGCTGGTCCGGCCGCCCCCCGTGCTCGCCGCCCGCGCAACTTTCTTTCCCGACGAAGCCTTGCCCATGGACGGAGAAACCTACCGTGTCGCGGGACGGTTGAGGGCTCGGTGGCCCAGCGCGAGGACCGTGCGCAGCGCCAAGGCGACGGCGATGACCGGCAAGAGCGCCCGCTTGGGCCCTGTGGCTGTGCGCGACGAGAAGCGCAGCAGCGACCGATGATGCGCCCGGATCATGCGATAGGGGATCTTGCTGGTCGACGCCCCCTGCACGTGCACCACCCGGGCGGCGGGCTCGAAGCCGACCCGCCAGCCCGCCTGGTGGGCCCGCCAGCAGATGTCGGTGTCCTCGGCGTACATGAAGTAGCCCTCGTCGAAGCCCCCCAGCGCGTCCCACGCCTCGCGCCGTACCAGGAAGCACGACCCCGACACCCAGTCGACGTCGCCCGCCGCGCTGCTGCGGTCGAAGTCGAGCATGCGGTAGCGCACCGTCCAGCGGTTGCGGGGCAGGGCCATGCCGAGGAAGGCGTGGCCCGCGGCGTCGCGCAGCCGCGGGAACACCCGGGGGCTGGGGTAGACGGTGCCGTCGGGGTTGAGGATGGCGGGGCCGACGACGGCCAGGCGGCGGTCCTTCTCCATGGCGTCGACCAACAGGCGCACGGCGTCGGGCTCGACGGTGATGTCGGGGTTGCAGATCAGCAGGTAGTGCCCGGAGGCCACCGCCGCGCCGCGGTTGGCCCCGCCGCCGAAGCCGAAGTTGCCGCCGGTGGGGAGCCACGTGGCGTCGGGGTCGGCGGCGGCCAGGGCTTCGGCCGAGCCGTCGTGGGAGTCGTTGTCGGCCACCACGGTCTCGGCCACGCCCGCGGCCCGCAGCGACTCGACGCACGGCACCAGGTACTCGGCCGCGTTGTAGTTGACGATGACAGCGGTGACGTCGCTCACGAGAGTTCCTTGACGAGGCGCTGCAACGACGGGCGGAAGTCGGGCAGCAGGGGCAGGCCCGACAGCCGCAGGGCGGCGTTGTCGAGCACCGAGTAAGAGGGGCGCCGGGCAGGCCGGGGCGGCTGCAGGTCAGCGGTCTTGCAGGCGGAGAACACAGGTTCGAGTCCTGCGGCCCGCACGATCTCACGGGCGAACTCGTAGCGCGACACGGCCCCTTGGTTGGTCACGTGGAAGACGCCGGGGCGGGCGTCGGTGCTCAGGCGCACCACGACCGCCGCGAGGTCGTCGGCCAGGGTGGGGCAGCCCACTTGGTCGTCGACCATGGTGAAGTCGCCGCCCCGCTCGCGGGCGAGCTTCAGCACCGAGGTCACGAAGTTGGTGCCGTAGCGGCCGCACAACCACGAGGTGCGCACCACGGCGTCGGCAGGACCGACCTCGCGCTCGCCCGCCAGCTTGGAGGCGCCGTAGGCCGACACCGGCCGCACGTCGTCCCACTCGGTGTACGGCCGCGTGCTGTCGCCGTCGAACACGTAGTCGGTAGAGATGCAGGTCACGTGGGCGCCGACGAGGCGGGCCGCTTCGACCACATGGCGGGTGCCGAGCGCGTTGACGGCGTAGGCGCGGTCGGGATCGAGCTCGCAGCCGTCGACGTCGGTGTAGGCCGCGCAATGCACGATGCGGTCGGGGCGCAGTTCGCTCACGGCGGCGAGCACGGCGTCGCGGTCGCGCACGTCGACGGTCGTGGGGATGCCGCCCAGCGCCACCACTTCCCGTCCGAGCTGGCCGCCTGCGCCGGTGACGAGGAGCCTCAGCGCCACGCCGATTCCTCGACGACCGGCGAACGCCCGATCAGCGGCTGCCACCAGTCGGGGTGGTCGCGGTACCAGCGGATGGTCTTCACCAGGCCGTCGGCGAAGTCGACCAGCGGCGACCACCCGACCTCACGGCGGATCTTGCGGGAGTCGAGCAGGTAGCGGCGGTCGTGGCCGGGGCGGTCGGGCACGATCGCCTTGAGCGACGACGGCTTGTGCAGGGCAACGAGGATGAGGTCGGCCAGTTCTTCGATGGACGCCTCGAAGCCGCTCCCCACGTTGTAGGTCTCACCCACCCGGCCGTTCTTCAGCACCGCCTCGATGGCCCGGCAGTGGTCGTCGACGTGGAGCCACTCGCGCTGGTTGGCGGTCGAGGCGTACAAGGGCAGCGGCTTGTCGTCGAGGGCGTTGGTGACGAACAGGGGGATGACCTTTTCGGGGAACTGGTACGGCCCGTAGTTGTTGGAGCAGTTGGTGATGGTGACCGGCAGCTCGTAGGTCTCGAAGTAGGCCCGCACGGCGTGGTCGGCGCCCGCCTTCGAGGCGTTGTAGGGCGTGCGCGGGCGGTACGGCGTGTCTTCCGTGAACGACTCGTCGCTGTCGAGGGGGAGGTCGCCGTAGACCTCGCAGGTGGAGATGTGGTGGAAGCGCTTGACCCCGTGGCGACGGGCCGCTTCCAGCACGGCCTGGGTGCCCAGCACGTTGGTGCGGAAGAAGCGCGCGGGGTCGAGCACGGCCAGGCTGTTGTGCGACTCGGCGGCAAAGTGCACCACCTGGTCGACGGCATGGTCGGCCATCGCCTTCTCCATGGCGGCCAGGTCGCCCACGTCGGCCTGCACGAAGGCGACGTGGTCGCCTTCGAGGTCGGTGAGGCTGGCCCGCACGCCCGCGTAGGTCAGGAGGTCGACGACCACCACCCGGTCGTCGGGGTGGCGATGGCGCCAGAAACGCACGAAGTTGGAGCCGATGAAGCCGGCGCCGCCGGTGACGAGGACGTTCACGGCAGGTCGACTCGGGAGTGGTCGCCCAACATGACGCGGACCGCCCGGGGGCCGGCGTCGGCCCGGCACATCTCCACCTCGCGCCCGATGAGCGAATCGGCGATGCGCGACACGCCCACGATGCGGCTGTCCTCCAGCACCACCGAGTGCTCGATCTCCGACTGGCGGATGGTGCAGCGCGGCGCGATCGACGTGAACGGGCCGATGTAGCTGTCGACCACTTGGGTTCCCGCGCCGATGACGGCGGGGCCGCGCACGATCGAGCGCACCACCTCGGCGCCCGCCTCCACCACCACTCGTCCTTCGATGCGCGAGCCGTCGTCGACGCTGCCGTCGATGCGGCCGTCGAGCGTCTCCAGCACCAAGCGGTTGGCCTCCAGCAGCGGGGTGAGCTTGCCGGTGTCGATCCACCAACCGTCGAGGATCTGCGAACGCACGGCACGGCCGTTGTCGATGAGCCACTGGATGGCGTCGGTGATCTCCAACTCGCCGCGAGCCGACGGGCGGATGGCCCGCACCGCCTCGTGCACGGCGGGACCGAACAGGTAGACGCCGACCAGGGCGAGGTCGGAGGGCGGGTCGACGGGCTTCTCGACCAGGCGCACCACGTGGCCCTCGGCGTCGAGCTCGGCCACGCCGAAGCGGGTGGGGTCGGGGACCTTGGCCAGCAGGATGGAAGCCGCCACCTCGGGCGGGCGGGCGGCGAAGTCGACCACCAGCGTGTCGACGCCACGCTGGAGCAGGTTGTCGCCCAGGTACATCACGAAGTCGTCGTCGCCCAGGAAGTCGCGGGCGATGAGCACGGCATGGGCCAGCCCGAGCGGCGCCTCCTGGCGCAGGTAGGTGACGGTGATGCCGAAGGCGCTGCCGTCGCCCACGGCGGCCTCGATCTCGGCGGCGGTGTCGCCCACCACGATGCCCACCTCGGTGATGCCCGCAGCGGCCACCGACTCCAGCGCGTAGTAGAGGATCGGCTTGTTGGCCACCGGCACCAACTGCTTGGCGCTGGTGTGGGTGATGGGGCGGAGGCGGGTGCCCTCGCCGCCCGCCAGGATGAGCGCCTTCAGCACTGGGGCTGGGGCGGCGCGCCCTGGCTGGCGGCGGGCGCCGTCGTCGTGGTGGTCGCCGTCGCCTTGGGCGCCGTCGTGGTGGTCGGGCCGCCCGGGGCGCGGATGCCGTCGAACGACGAGCCGGTGATGAGCACGGCGTCGATTCCTCGCAAGGTGCGGTCCTCCTCGAGCGTGGCGCCGCCGCCGACGTAGGCCTGGAGCAGGCGAGCCTTCTCGCGTTGGCCGGTGCCGTACTTCACCACGGTCTTGGTGTACTTGAAGGTGTCGGCCGGGCCGATGCCCGCGATGGTGAAGCCGTGCTCGCGCAGGGCCGTCGACACCTCGCCCGCCTGGCCGTCGGCGCCCGAGCCGTTGAGCACGCGCACCCGGATGGTGCTGGTCGAGATCTTGGGCAGGGAGTTGACGTCGACGGCAGGCTCGGCGGGCGCCACCTCGCCCCGGAAGCGGCGCAGCACCTCGTCGGCGTCGGGCTGCTTGAGCTTCAGCACCGACGCTTCACCCACCCGGGTGGCGAATGTGGGGATGGGGATCATGTCGACCTTGTCGGGCTCCAACGACCGGAACTTCTGGGCCAGGCGCAGGATGTCCTTGGTCGACAGGGCGTCGTCGATGGTGACGTTCTTGACGGCGTTGCCGATGAGGGCGTTGAGGGTGGCCGGGTTCTTGCCCACCCGCACTGCCTTGTGCATGACGCGGCGGAGGAAGTCCTGCTGGCGCTCGATGCGGCCCAGGTCGGCGCTGGGGTCGGTGCGCCAGCGGCCGCTCTCGTAGTACTGGTAGTGGCGGCTGCGCACGTACTTGAGGGCGCCGTCGCCGTCGAGGGCCACACAGCCCGCCTTGCGAATGTCGAGGCCGGTGACGGTGTCGCGGGCCGGTGCGGGGAAGTAGACGTTCACGCCGCCGATTGAGTTGACGATGCCGCGGAAGCCGTTGAAGTCGACTTGGGCGTAGTGGTCGATCTCGATGCCCAGCGCTTCCTTGATCGTCTTGATGAGCTGCTCGGGGCCGTTCTCGAAGGCGGTGTTGATGCGGTCGCTGCGGTTCGTCCCTGCTATCGGCACGTAGAGGTCGCGGGGGATCGACAGGATCGCCGCCTTCTCCGATGTCGGGTCGATGTGCATGACGATGATGGTGTCGCTGCGCTCGCCGCCGACCTGCTTCTCGGTGCCGAACTGCTTGGCCTCTTCCTTGGAGATGTTCTTCCGGGAGTCGGAGCCGACGAGCAGCACGTTCATGGGCTTGCCCGGGTCGTCGTCGCCCCCGTTGCGCAGCACGCCGGCGATGTCGATCTTGGGGACCTGGCCCAGGCGGAACTTGATGTAGCCATAGGTCGCGGCCGCGCCGACCAAGGACAGAGCGACGAAGATGTTGAGGGCGATGAGGATCCGGCGAGGCCAGCGACGGCGCGGCGGACCCACCACCACGGGTGCCTGGGCCACGCATCGAGGCTAGCAGCGGCGGTCCGGAAATCGGCAGTCGGAGGACTAGCTGACGGGCAGGCCGAGCTCCCGGCTGATGACCAGCCGCTGGATCTCGGAGGTGCCCTCGCCGATCTCCAGGATCTTGGCGTCGCGGTAGAAGCGGGCCACCGGCGTCTCGTCGATGAAGCCGTAGCCGCCGAAGATCTGCGTGGCCTCCCGGGTGGCCGTCACCGCCGCCTCGGTGGCGTAGAGCTTGGCCATGGCGGCTTCCTTCTTGAACGGCCGGCCTGTGTCCTTGAGCCACGCCGCCTTGTAGGTGATGTTGCGGGCGTTCTCGGTCATGACGGCGAGGTCGGCGCACTTGAAGGCCACGGCCTGGTAGCGGCCGATCGGCGCGCCGAAGGCCTGGCGTTCCTTGGCGTAGGCGACCGACTGCTCGAGGCACGCCTGCGCCAACCCCACGGCCAGCGCGGCGATGGCGATGCGCCCGTCGTCGAGGGTGGCCAGGAACTGCTTGAACCCCCGCCCCCGCTCCCCCAACAGGTTCGCCTCGGGCACCCGGCAGCCCTCGAAACGCAGCCCGTGGGTGTCGGAGGCGTGCCAGCCCATCTTCCGGTACGGCGGCTCCACCACGAACCCGGGCGTGCCCGCGGGCACGATGATGGCGCTGATCTCCCCCGGCCCGGTACGGGCCGTCACCGTCACCAGCGACGTGATCGCCGTGCCCGAGTTGGTGATGAACGCCTTGGCCCCGTCGATGACCCACTGGCCGTCGACGACCTCGGCCTTGGTGCGGGTAGCACCCGCATCGCTGCCCGCGTCGGGCTCGGTGAGGCCGAAGCCCGCCAACGCCTGGCCGGCGCACAAATCGGGGAGCCACTGCTGCTTCTGCTCCTCGTTGCCGAAGTTGAAGATCGGCGCGGCGCCGAGGCCGACGCCGGCCTCCAACGTGATGCCCATCGACTGGTCGACTCGGCCCAGCTCCTCGATGGCGATGCACAAGGTGGTGAAGTCGGCGCCCGAGCCGCCGTACTCCTCGGGGAACGGCAACCCGAACAGGCCCAGTTCCCCCATGGCCCGCACGGTGTCGACGGGGAACGTGTGGTCGCGGTCCCACTCCTCGGCGTGCGGGGCGATCTCCGCCTCGGCGAAGTCGCGAACGACCTTGCGGAACGCCTCCTGCTCAGCCGAGAACTCGACGTACATGGGCGAATCGTAGGCTGAGCGTCGATGGCCCCTCCTTTGGCGGTCGTCGGCGGCCACCTGGCCACCGGCCTCCGTGACGTGACGTCCGACGTGAGCGCCCTCGACTCGCACGGGTTCTGGGCCGTCGTCGTCACCTTCGAAGGCGACATCACCTGCGCCCGCTTCGACGACGTGCGACCCGCCCGCCCGTGGCCTGGGCCGCCGTGGCAAGGCCCTCGGGCCGACGCGTGGCGCACCTCGCTCGACCGCGCCGCCTTCTGCCACGGCGTCGAGGTCATCCGCGACGCCATCGCCGCGGGCGACGTCTACCAGGTGAACCTGTGCCGGCGGCTCTCGGCGCCCGCGCCCCCCGGCGCCGACGTGGCCGCCCTCGGCGCTGCCCTCGCCGTCGGCAACCCGGCGCCCTACAGCGCGGTGGTGCGGGTGCCCGGCGTGGCCGTCGCTTCCGCCTCGCCTGAGCGGTTCCTGCGGCGCGACGGCGACCTGGTCGAGTCCCGGCCCATCAAGGGCACGGCGTCGACCGCCGAGGGCTTCCTGGCCAAGGACCGGGCCGAGAACGTGATGATCGTCGACCTCGTACGCAACGACCTCGGGCGCGTCGCCGAGTACGGCTCTGTCGAGGTGCCCGGCCTGTGCGAGACGGAAGAGCACCCCGGCCTCGTTCACCTCGTCTCGACCGTGACCGCCCGCCTGCGCCCGCACACCACGTGGGGCGAACTGCTCGACGCCACGTTCCCGCCGGGGTCGGTGACGGGGGCGCCGAAGCTGGCCGCCCTCGACATCATCGGCAAGCTCGAACCGGTCGACCGGGGCCCCTACTGCGGAGCCGTCGGCTGGGTCGACGCCGACCGCCGGCGGGGCGACCTCAACGTCGCCATCCGCACCTTCTGGCTGGAGGGCGGCGAACTGCACCTGGGTACCGGTGGGGGCATCACGTGGGACTCGTCGCCCGAGGGCGAATGGGAGGAGACCGAGTTGAAGGCTCGCCGCCTGCTGTCGGTGGTGTCGTCGTGAAGGTGTGGGTCAACGGGGGCCTGTGCGACGAGGCCGAGGCCCGGGTCTCGCCGTTCGACCACGGGCTGCTCACCGGCGACGGCGTGTTCGAGACGCTCAAGGTCTACGACGGCCGGCCCTTCGCCGTGCGCCGCCACCTCGAACGGCTGGCGTTCTCGGCCAAGGGGCTGGGCCTGCCCATGCCCGACGCCGACGACCTGCGCACCGCCCTCGACGAGGTCATCGCCGCCAACGACGTGCGCGACGGTCGCCTGCGCATCACCCTCACCGGCGGCCCGTCGCCGCTGGGCTCCGAGCGAGGGACGGCCGACCCGCTGGTCATCGTCGCCGCCGGCGAACTGCGGCCGTGGCCGCCCACCACCGATGTGGTCGTCGTCCCGTGGCCCCGCAACGAACGGGGCGCGCTGGCCGGGCTGAAGACGACGTCGTACGGCGAGAACGTGGTCGCCCTCGCCTACGCCAACGAGCGGGGGGCCAGCGAGGCGATCTTCGCCAACCTGGCGGGGAACCTGTGCGAGGGGACGGGCACCAACGTGTTCCTGGTGACCGGGGGCCGCCTGCTCACGCCGCCGCTTTCGTCGGGCTGCTTGGCCGGCGTGACGCGCAACCTCGTCATCGAGCTGACCGGCGCCGTCGAGGAGGACGTGCCCGTCGAGGCGCTGGCCGAGGCCGACGAAGCGTTCCTCACCTCCACCACCCGGGAGGTGCAGCCGGTGCGGGCGGTCGACGGCAAGGTGCTGCCGGTCGCGCCTGGCCCGGTCACCACCGAGGCGGCCGAGGCCTTCGCCGCCCTCGCCGCCCGCGACCTCGACCCCTGACCCGTTCTGACGGCGGGTCAGGCGGGGCGGAGGTGGACGACGTCGCCCGCGGTGACGGTCCGGCCGTCGACCACGAGGTGGCCCTCCGGCGTGACCGCCGTGGCGACGCCCTCGAACGTCTCGCCCGCCAGTTCCACTCGCACCCGGCGTCCCACCGTCGAGCACTCGGCCGCATACCGCGACGCCACCAGCGCCCAGTCGCCGTACATCGACGCCAGTGACGACAACAGAGCGTCCAGGACAACCTCGCGGTCGGCCTCCGGCCCCACGCACGCCGCCCCGGGCGGTGCCCACGTCAGGTTGATGCCGATGCCCACCACCACCGCAGGCAGGTCGGCCTCGGCCAGCACGCCCGCCAGCTTGCGGTCGTCGACCAGCAGGTCGTTGGGCCACTTGAGCGACGGCAGCCCGCCCAGCGCGTCGCGAGCGGCCAGCGCCACCACCGCCACCGCCAGGTGCAGCCGCTCCGGCGGCAGGTCGGGCCGCAGCAGCACCGAGCACAACAACGACGACCCCGGCGGCGCCTCCCACACCCGTCCCAGCCGCCCCCGTCCTGCCGTCTGGTGGTCGGCCACCGCCACCACGCCCTCGGGCGCGCCGGCCCGCGCTTGGTCGAGCAGGTAGCGGTTGGTGGAGTCGATCGACTCGAACCGGCGGACCTCGAATTCCCTGCGGGCGACCACGGCTGCAACCATATGGCCACCATGCTGAACAAGGTCCTCATCGCGAACCGCGGCGAGATTGCGGTGCGAGTCATCCGCACCTGCCGCGAGCTCGGAATCGCAACCGTCGCCGTCTACTCGGAACTCGACCGCACCGCACTGCACGTGCGCCTGGCCGACGAGGCGTACGCCCTCGGCGGGCAGACCGCCGCCGAGAGCTACCTCAACACCGAGGCCATCCTCGACGTCGTCGAACGCAGCGGCGCCGACGCCGTCCACCCCGGCTACGGCTTCTTCTCGGAGAACGTCGACTTCGCCCGGGCCATCACCGCCAAGGGCGTGACGTTCATCGGCCCGCCCCCCGAGGCCATCGAGGTCATGGGCGACAAGGTGAGCAGCCGCATCGCCGCCCAGAAGGCGGGCGTCGACGGCGTGCCCGGCACCAACGAGTTCCTCACCGACGCCGACGACGTCATCGCCTTCGGCAACGAGCACGGCTGGCCCGTCGCCATCAAGGCGGCCTACGGCGGCGGCGGCCGCGGCATGAAGGTCGTGCCCTCGGCCGACAAGGCCGCCGAACTGCTGGCCTCCGCCCAGCGTGAGGCCAAGGGCGCCTTCGGCCGCGACGAGTGCTACATCGAGCGCTACCTCACGTGGCCCCGCCACATCGAGATGCAGGTGTTCGCCGACACACAGGGCAACGCCGTGTGGCTGGGCGAGCGCGACTGCTCGGCCCAGCGCCGCCACCAGAAGCTGATCGAGGAAAGCCCCGCCCCCGACTTCCCCGACGAGATCCGCCAGGCCATGGGCGAAGCGGCGGTCAAGGTGGCCAAAGCCACCGGCTACGTCAACGCGGGCACCGTCGAGTTCCTCTACCAGGACGGCGACTTCTTCTTCCTGGAGATGAACACCCGCCTGCAGGTCGAGCACCCCGTCACCGAGATGGTGACCGGGATGGACCTGGTGGCGCTACAGCTCCACATCGCCGCGGGCGAGCCGCTGCCGTTCACCCAGGACGACATCGTGCGCACCGGCCACGCCATCGAGTGCCGCCTCAACGCCGAGAACCCGGCAGGCGGTCGCTTCCTGCCCAGCCCCGGCACCATCACCCGCTTCCGCCGCCCCGACGGCTTCGGCACCCGCACCGACGCGGGCTACGACGAGGGTGACGCCGTCAGCCAGTACTACGACAACCTCATCGCCAAGCTCATCGTGTGGGGCCCCGACCGCGAGTCGGCCCGCAAGCGCATGATCCGGGCCTTGGAGGAGACCGAGATCGAGGGCGTGGCCACCACCATCCCCGCCCACCTCGCCATCCTCGGCCACGAGGACTTCATCGCAGGCGAGCACTCCACCAAGTGGGTGGAGGAGCGCCTCGACTTCTCCACGCTGGAGCTTCCCGCCCCCGCCGCGCCGCCCGCCGCCGAAGAGGGCGAGCCCGCCAAGGTGCAGCGCGACGTCGACGTGGAGGTCAACGGCAAGCGTTACTCGGTGAAGTTGTGGGTGCCCGACGTGCCCGCCGCCGTGGTGACCACCGGCGCCGGTGCCGGTGCGGCCGGTGCGCCTCGTCCCCGCCCCCGGGCGGGCGGTGGGTCCGGTGCCGGCGGTGCCGCAGGCTCGGGCAACGTCAGCGTCCCCATGCAGGGCACCATCGTCAAGGTGCTGGTCGAGGCGGGCGACGCCGTCGAGGTGGGCCAGCCCATCTGCGTGCTCGAGGCCATGAAGATGGAGAACAACGTCAACGCCGAGAAGGCGGGCACGATCAAGGAGATCAAGGTCAAGCCCGGCGACACGGTGGGAGCGGGCGACGTTGTGGCGGTGATCGAGTAGACCGGAGGGCATGGACGCCAAGGCCGCGGCGAAGGACATCGTCGGCGGGGCGGAAACGGCCCTGCTCGACCTGAGCCATCGCATCCACGCCAACCCCGAGACCTCCTTCGAAGAGGAACAAGCCGCCGCCTGGTGCGCCGAAGCGCTCACCGCCGGCGGCTTTTCCGTTGAGGCGGGGGTGTGCGACCTGCCCACGGCCTTCGTCGCCACCGCGGGCAGCGGGCCGCTGACCATCGGCATCTGTGCCGAGTACGACGCCCTGCCCGGCGTCGGCCACGCGTGCGGCCACAACGTGATCGCCGCCGCCGGCGTCGGGGCCGGCCTCGCCTTGGCGGCCTTGGCCGACGACCTCGGCATCACCGTCAAGGTGTTCGGCACCCCGGCCGAGGAAGGCGGGGGCGGCAAGATCCTCATGTTGGAACGGGGCGCCTTCGACGGCGTCCACGCCTCGATGATGGTGCACCCCACCCCCATCGAGTCCGACCACATGCCGTGCCTGGCGGTAGCCCACGTCGACGTGCACTACACGGGCAAAGAGGCCCACGCTTCGGCCTTCCCCGAACTGGGCCGCAACGCCGCCGACGCTCTCACCGTGGCCCAGACGGCCATCGGGCTGCTGCGCCAGCACATCTCGCATGACGCCCGCATCCACGGCATCGTCACCCACGGCGGCGACGCCCCCAACGTGGTGCCCGCCCACACCAGCGGCAAGTGGTACGTGCGGGAGAAGACGCTGGAGAAGCTGGCCGAGCTCGAGCCCCGCGTCTACAAGTGCTTCGAAGCGGGTGCGATCGCCACGGGGTGCGAGTACGAGATCGTGCAGGTGTCGCCGCCGTATTCGGAGTTCGTGCACGACGTGGAGATGGCCGCGGTCTACAAGCGCAACGCGCAGGACCTGGGCCGCACATTCCCCGACGTCGGCGACCTGCTGGAGAAGATGGCGGGCTCCACCGACATGGCCAACGTGTCGCTGGCGCTGCCCACCATCCACCCCATGCTCGGGCTCAACACCTACCCGGTGTCGAACCACCAGCCCGAGTTCGCCGCCTTCTGCGCCACGCCGGAGGCCGACAAGGCCGCCCTCGACGGCGCCGCCGCCATGGCCTGGACGGTGATCGACCTCGCGGGCGACCAAGCCCAGCGGAGTCGACTACTCAGCCGCGTCGGCTAGGGCTTCGGCCAAGGCCGGGTGCACCAACAAGCTCTCCAGAATGTCGGTCACCTTGAGGCCCGCAGTCACGGCGAGGGCGATGACCGAGATGAGCTCGGAGGCCCCTCGGCCCACGATCGACCCGCCCAGCACCACGCCGGTGGCGGGGTCGGAGACGATCTTCACGAAGCCCCGCGGGTCGCCGTCGATCAGCGCCCGGGCGTTGGCGGCGAACGGCACCTTGGTCACCCGGATCTTGCGGCCGAAGGCAAACGCCTCGGCCTCGGCGAGGCCCACATCGGCGATCTCGGGCTCGGTGAAGATGGCCGAGGCCGCCTTCTCGTAGTCGAGGTGGCGGTGCTGGCGGGTGTGCAGCCCCATCACGTGCTCGGCCACCTTGCGGCCCTGCATGGAGGCCACCGACGCCAGCGGCAGCTTGCCCGACAGGTCGCCGGCTGCATAGATATGCGGCACGTTGGATTGGCAGTGGTGGTTCACCGGCACGTACCCGCCGTTGACCTCGACACCCGCCGCCTCCAGCCCCAGCGCCTCCGAGTTCGGCACCAAGCCGATGGCCAAGAGGGCATGCGAACCCCGCACCACGCGGCCGTCGTCACAGCGCACGGTCACCCCGTCGCTCTCGATGTCGATGCCCACCGCCCGGGCGCCCTTGTAGAGCGACACGCCGGTGGCCAGGAAGTCGTCCTCCAAGGCGGCGGCCACCTCGGCGTCCTTCTGCGGCAGCACCTGCTGGCGGCTCACGATGAGGCTGACCTTGGAGCCGAACGAGCGGAACATGTGCACGAACTCCACGCCGGTCACGCCCGATCCGATCACCACCAGGTGCTCGGGCAGCACGGGCGGCGGGTAGGCGTGGCGGGTGGTGAGCAGGCGCACGCCGTCGGGCTCGGCCCAGTCGGGGATGCGGGGCCGGGAGCCGGTCGACAGCAGCACGGCGTCGGCCGACAGTTCCTCCATGCCGCCGTCGTCGGTCTCCACGACCACCTCGTGCGGGCCCTTGAGCCGAGCGGTGCCGCGGATCACCCGCACGCCCTGGCTGGCCAGCAGTTGCGTGTTGGACCGGCACAGGTGCTCGCTGATGGCGGTGATGCGGGCCTTGAGCGCCTCGAAGTCGAGGGTGGCCTCCAGCTTCGACAACCCCATGCCCTCGGCCCGCCGAGTGAGCGACATGGCGCCGCCGGTGGCGATCATCGCCTTGGAGGGGATGCAGTCCCACAGGTTGGCGGAACCGCCCAGCACGTCGCGCTCGACGACGGTCACCTCCGCACCCAGCCGGGCGGCATGCGTCGCCGCCTGCACGCCTGCCGGTCCGCCGCCGATGATCACGAAACGCACAGCCACGGACGTCGAGGCTACCGTCCGCCCCATGGCACTCGATGAAGCCGTCCTGGCCGACCTACGCGAGACGAAGGCGCAGATCGACCAACTGCAACAACGGCTCAAGGAACTGGTCGCCCAACTGCGCGACAGCGGCGCCTCCGCCCAGGAGATCGCCGAGGCCCTGCGCTCGTAGACGTCAGCCCGGTTCAGGCACCAGGGTCACGCCGTCAGTGGCGTGACCCTGGTGCCAGAACGAACGGCGCGGGCGGCGGCACGGCCGGCCTCCACCCCTGAGGCCCACGACACCTCGCCCAGCACGCCGGGGGCGGCGACCCAGTCACCGGTCAGCCACACGCCGTCGCCGCGATCGACCGCAGGCCGGTCGCGCCACGTCATGCCCGGGTAGTCGAGAGCGCCGCTGCGGCCTTCGAACACCGAGCGCCGCCGCCACACCTCCCGCTCACGCCAGCCGGGGTAGGCCAGGTCGTACAACGCCTCCACCCGGGCCACGCCTTGTTCCAGCGTCTCCCCCGGCCGCATGCCGACTTGGCCCTGCGCCAGTTCGTGGCCCGCCGGCGCCAGCGTGCGGTCGTTGCGGGTGAAGCGCTCCACGAAGCCCGACTCGTCAAGGTCGGCCACGATGTAGTTGTCGCCCCGGGCCGAGCGGAACCCGATGTCGAGTAAGGCCACCCGGTTGTCGGCGCCCCGCAACGAGTCGTCGCCCAGCAGCTTGCGGGCCACGAGAGGCTCGACGGCCACCACCACCGGCCCGTTGGGCAACGAGTCGACCGGCGAGTGCACCACGAGGCGCACGCCGAGCGTCTCGGCATGGGCCGCCAGTCGATCCATGACGCTGGTCCAGCCGCCGACAGGGAAGCGGGCGGGGTTGGCCACCTTGTAGACCCGAGCCAGCCGCTCCTGCACGAACGCCGCCGACAGCGCGCCCGGGTCGGCGCAGAAGGTCACGACGCCCGCCGCCATGCTCCAGCGATGGGCGGCCTCGGCGCCCCAGCGCGACGCCACCCACGAGCGGAAGTCGACGTCGACCGGCACGTCCTTGGCCCGCAGCACGCCGACGCTGCGCAGCATGGCGGCGGGCAGCCCCCGCCGGGCCTTGCCGTCGACCCGAGCCCGCAGCCCGGTCGGCGTCTTGGCCCACCCGCACTTGGGGAGAAGGCGACGGTCCTTGAGCCAGTCCCACATGGGGCCGTCGTTGTAGAGGGCGTGGGGCCCGAGGTTGGCGACGAACGGCCCTTGCGAGCTACGGCCCCGACCGCCCAACATGCCATGCGCCTCGTGCAGTTCGACCGAGGCGCCTTCCTCTGCTGCGGTGATGGCGGCCACCAGGCCCGCCAACCCGCCTCCGACGACAGTGATGGTGCTCATGCCTACAAGAGGATCGGAACCTTCCGGCAGGTTCCCGCCTCTTTTGGACGTGGACCACGTGGTTCGGGCGGCGCAGCGCGGCGACCCGGCGGCCATGGACGAACTGATCCGAGAGCTGTCGCCCTACGTCGGGCGCATCTGCGGCGCCATCGCGCTGGCGGACGGCGACGACGCGGCGCAGCAGACGTTCATCGCCGTGCTGCGCAACCTCCGTTCGCTGCGGGAGCCCGCCGCCCTCAAGGGGTGGGTGCGTCGCATCGCCGTGCGTGAGGCGTACCGGGCGGCGAGCCGACAACCGACGGAGGCCCTGCTCGATGCGAACACCGAGTTGCCCGACCTCGACACCAGCGTCGACGTGCAGTCGGTGCTGGCGAAGCTGCGGCCGGAACACCGCGCCGTGCTGGTGCTGCGCGACCTCGACGGGTTGTCGGAGGCGGAGACCGCGGCGCTGCTCGGGGTGCCCGAAGGCACGGTGAAGTCGCGCCTGCACCGGGCACGGGCCGATTTCGTGAAGAGGTGGCGAGCATGACCTGGCCCACGGCAACACTCGACAACGGGGCACGCGCCCGAATCTTGGCCGCCGCTATCCCCAACGCGGCGGTGGTCGAGGTAGAGGTCGACGTGCCGTTCGACGAGGTCTGGGGTTGGCTGTCGGACTTGGAGCGGTCGGTGCCCGAGCTCGACCCGACCGTCGCCGCCGTCGAGGTCGTGGAGAAGAAGGGCATGCACTGGCGCATTCGGGCCTCCGCTCCGTACGTCGGCGTGAAGTTGCCGTTCGACGTGCGCATGGAGGATGGGTTCTGCCTGATGCGGGCACGCTGGCGGCTGTTCACCGTCGTCATGGCGGCCACGCCGTTGCCCGGTGGCCGCACCCGGATCACCCATGTCGAAGGCGTGCCACTGCCCTTCACCCGGTGGATGCGCCCTGTCCTCCGCCGCTTCGTGAGCGAAGACGTACGGGGCATGATCCGCCACTTCCGCTGAGCGCCTGAAGTTGCGTAGGAATCGCGCCGTTTTCCGGCGCGATTCCTACGCATGTTCCGAACGTGGGGGGGCGTCAGGAGAGGCTCTGCGCCGCCCGGCGCACCTCCACCGGCGTGTACTTGTAGGACGGCTGGCGCGAGTGGGGGTCGAACGACGAGACGGTGAGCATGTTCACCCCTGCGTCGTGCATCGGCAGGAAGACCTCACCACGTCGCACGGTGGCGGTGAGGTAGGCGCGAGCTCGCACCGAACCCCGCGACGACGCCACCACCACCCACTCGTCGGCGCGGATGCTGCGCTCCTCGGCGTCGTCGGGATGGAGCTCAACGTGCAGTTGCGAGGGCGCCAGCATGCGCAGCACCGACGACTTCGACGTGCGCGTCCCGGTGTGCCACTCGGCGCTGGTCCCCCGTCCGGTGAGGAGAACCAGGGGGTACCGCTTGGACGGGACGTCGCGCGGCGGGGCGGGGTCGTCGAAGACGAACCTGGCCCGCCCATCGGGGTGGAAGAAGCGGCCGTCGCCGAACAGCCGTCGCTCTCGGTCGAGCGCCGCCGGATCGACGCCCGCGGGAACCGGCCACTGCACGCCGTAGCCGAGGCCGTCGAGCGAGGCGTACCCGTCGAGCGCCGAGAAGTCGCACGGCCGTCCTCTCGACAGCACGGCCAGCGAGCGGAACACGTCTTCCGGCGTGCGCCACCGGGCGAACAGGTCGGCGCAGCCCCACCGATCGGCGATCCGCTTGAAGATCTCGAAGTCGGCCACGGCGTCGCCCGGCGGCTCGGCGACCCGCTTGATGCGCCCGATGCGCCGCTCCGAGTTGACGAAGGTGCCGTCCTTCTCCCCCCATCCCGCCGCGGGCAGCACGAGGTCGGCCACCGCCGCGGTCTCGGTGGTGGCGTACATGTCCTGCACCACGAGGAAGTCGAGCCTGCTGAGCACGTCGTGGAGGTGGCCCTGGTTGATCCACGAGTGCGCGGGGTTGGTGGCGACGACCCACAGCGCCCGGATGCGGCCACCGACGATGCCCTCGACGATCTGGTCGTAGGCCCAACTGGGTCGGTCGGGGATGCGGGCGGGGTCGATGTCGAGGATGCCCGCCACCTCGTTGCGATCCTCGGCCACCGTGAAGTCGCGCCCGCCGAACAGGTTCGTGGTGTTGGCGAACAGGCGCGAACCCATGGCGTTGCACTGGCCGGTGATGGAGTTGGCGCCGGTGCCCGGCCTGCCGATGTTGCCCGTCATCAAGGCCAGGTTGACGACGGCCTGCGCGGTGCGAACGCCTTGGTGGCTCTGGTTGACGCCCATCGTCCACCAGAACGAGACCCGCTGCCCGCCGTGGATGGTGGCCGCCAGCCGTTCGAGGGCCGCAGGCTCGATGCCCGACTCCGCCGCCACCCGCTCCGGCGTGAAGGCGGAGACATGGGAAGCGAAGGCCTCGAAGCCGTCGGTGTGGGCATCGACGAAGCCGCGGTCGACCCACCCTCGTTCGAGGAGGATGCGGGCCAGCCCGTAGAGGAACACCAGGTCGGACTTGGGACGGATGGCGTAGTGCTGCGTGGCCGCCACCGCCGTCTCGGTGGTGCGAGGGTCGACTACCACGACCTCGGGACGATGCCGGTTGCGACAGATGCGTTGCCACATGATCGGGTGCGCGATACAGAGGTTGGAGCCGATGAGTACGACGACGTCGGACTCTTCGAAGTCGGCGTAGGTGTAGGGCGGGGCGTCGAAGCCGAACGCCTGCTTGTAGGCCACCACCGACGTCGCCATGCACTGGCGGGTGTTGCCGTCGCCGTGCACGACACCCAAGCCGAACTTGGCCAGCGCGCCCAGCAGGGCCAGCTCCTCGGTGGGCATCTGTCCCGTGCCCAGGAAGGCGACGGCCTCCGCACCGTGCTGGGCCTGCACCGCCTTCATGCGCCCCACGAAGGCATCGAGCGCGGTGTCCCAGTCGACCGGCCGGAGGCGGCCCCGGTCGTCGCGCAACAGGGGCGTCGTAGCCCGGTCGTCAGCGGCAAGGGGGGCCATGGCCTCCCACCCCTTGGGACAGGCCATGCCGAGGTTCACCGGGTACGACGCCGACGGCGTGAGGTTCACAGGCACGCCGTCGCGCATGTGCACGTCGAGCGAGCAACCGGTCGAACAGAACCCGCAGACCGTCGGAATCGTCTGCTGCGGGGCGATGGCGGCGGGCACCTGGCCGACGCCGAAGTCGCCGGGCACGCGGCGCAGCTCGTCGGTGAGCGGGCCATTCCGGCGGCGGAGCAGGCTCACGGCCGCGCTCCCGGCATTCGCGGTCCCGCCTCGGCCGTGAAGAACAGCGAACGCTCGACCAGCTCACCTGCCACCAGCAGGGCGAAGCCCAGCACGGCGACCGCGCCTGCGCCACTGGTCACCACCGAGGCGAGCGCGGGAGCGACCACGCCGCCCACGCCGCCGAGGAGGAAGCGTGCGGTCGTGGCGCGCGCCAGTTCACCTCGGAGCAACTGGGCGGTGCGAACGAGCTCGGGATGGGCAGAGCGACGGGGCACGAGCACCACGGCGTCGCCGGCCAACTTCGCCACCGTGAGGACGACGACGGCAAGCGCCAACCCGTCGACCGACGAGCCCGTCGAGGCGGCCACGGCCAAGGTGGCGGCCATCCCGCCCAGCACCGTCGTGAGCCCGAACCGGCGCGCCGTCGACGGCAACGACCACCACCGTCGGCCGCACGCGGCGTAGATCATCACCGAGCACCCCACGCCCACGATGCCCGCCACCGCGGCCACGGCGGCGAAGACGTCGTCGAAGCCGGCGGCCGCGGCCAACGGCCCGAACGCCCCGAAGGCCACGACCTCCCGGCTCAGCCAGGAGTGACGGAAGCCCAGCACGGCGCGGAAGGCGTACTGCGGTCGACCGAGGTGCCCGATGCTGGCGACGAGGGCGACGATGCCCATCACCGCGCCGAGGACGGCGCCGCCGCCGCCCATCACGGCGTCGACCAACACGGCGCCCACGGCGACCTGGGTGAGCACGAGCATCAGGGCAAGGGGGGGATGCGCGTGCGAGGGCCGGATGGTGTCGCGGTCGGCCGCCTCCAGCCCGGCCACCGCCGGTCGGGTGGTGAGGTACACGGTGGTGGGCACGGTGCGCGACGACAGCGGTGCGCCGGGCACGAGCGAGCCGCCGGTGGCCGCTTCCGCCCTCGCCGTGGTGACGTCGACGATCCCGATGCTGATCGCACTGGTCGGGCACGACTGCACGCACGCCGGCGCCTCCCCCGCGCCCAGCCGGTCCTGGCACATGTCGCACTTGCGGACGATGCCGCGCTTCTCGCTGAACTGCGGCACCTCGTACGGGCACATCCACATGCAGTAGCCGCAGCCGATGCACTGGTCGTCGAGGTGGGCGACGATGCCGGTCACCGGGTCCTTCTCGTAGGCGTCCACCGGGCAGCCCTGCAGGCACGCGGGCTCCACGCAGTGGTGGCACGCCGTGGTCACCGTCTGCTGCAGCGCCAGCGCCGGTGTGCGGCTGCGCAGCAGGCCCACGCTGCGCCACGCCTCGTCGGCGTCGAGGCCGTTGAGGTTGTGGCAGGCGACCACGCACGACTTGCACCCGGTGCACGCGTCGAGGTCGACCTCGAACCCGTACTGCTGACCGGGACCGGGCGGCGAGGCCGGGACCAGCGAGCGGTAGGTGCGCTCGGCCACCGGCAGTTCGCCGTCGTCGTGCAACCGGGCGAACTCCTCGACCGCCGACAGCTCGTGGAGGACCCCGCTCACGAGCGGTCGCTCGGTGGCACGCCCACCTCTACGACCCCCTCGACCACGCGGACCGGGAACACCCGCACGGCGACGGCGGGGTCGTCGAGGCACACGCCGGTGCGCAGGTCGAAGCTCTGCTTGTAGACCGGCGATGCCACCTTGGGCACGTCGCCTCTCGTGCCGACGATCCCGCGGGAGAGCACGTACGCCTGGCTGAAGGGGTCGAAGTTCGACAGCGCGTACACGTCGTCGCCGGCCACCCGGAACACTGCGACCTGCCACGGTCCGACCATCGCACCGGCGCCGCGATCGACTCCCAAGCGCTCCAACGGCGCCACCGGCACCCAGGTCGTCACGTCGTCGAGGATCGTCACAGCAGCACCTCCAGGGGAGTCGGCTTCTCTTCTTGCCGAGCCGGGCGGATCTGGCCTCGCTCGCGCACGAACACGACGTTGGGGTCGGGCCCGTCGACGTTGACGAACGAGCGGAAACGGGCGAGGGCTTCGGGGTCTTCGATGGTCGCCTTCCACTCGCACTCGTAGGTGTCGACGTGACGCTGCATGTCGGCCTCGAGGTCTTCGGCGATGCCGAGCACGTCGTCCATCACCACCCGGCGCAGGTACTCGATCCCGCCTTCGAGCTTGTTGAACCAACTCGCCGTCCGCTCCAGTCGATCGGCGGTGCGGACGTAGAACATCAGGAACCGGTCGATGTAGCGGATCAACGTGTCGGTGTCGAGGTCCTCGGCCAGGAGCACGGCGTGCTGCGGGCGCATGCCGCCGTTGCCGCAGACGTAGAGGTTCCAACCCTTTTCGGTGGCGATGACGCCGAAGTCCTTGCCCTGCGCCTCCGCGCACTCGCGGGCGCAGCCCGACACCGCCGACTTCAGCTTGTGCGGCGCCCGCAGGCCCCGGTACCGCAGTTCCAACTGGATGGCGAGGCTGGTCGAGTCCTGCACGCCGTAGCGGCACCAGGTCTCGCCGACGCACGACTTCACCGTGCGCAACGCCTTGCCGTACGCATGCCCCGACTCCATGCCCGCGGCGATGAGGCGGGCCCACACGGCAGGGAGCTGGTCGACGCGAGCGCCGAACAGGTCGATGCGCTGGCCGCCCGTGATCTTGGTGTAGAGCCCGAAGTCCTTGGCCACCTGCCCGATGGCGATGAGCTGGTCGGGCGTGAGCTCGCCGCCGGGCACGCGCGGCACCACCGAATAGGTGCCGTCGCGCTGGAGGTTGGCGAGGAAGTGGTCGTTGGTGTCCTGCAACGCGGCCTGCTCGCCGGCAAGGATGTAGCCGGCGCCGAGCGAGGCCAGGATCGACGCCACCGTTGGCTTGCACACCTCGCAGCCGCGGCCCGTCCCGTAGCGAGCCAGCAGCTCGGCGAACGTGCCGATTCGATGCACCCGGATCAGGTCGAACAGCTCCTGGCGGGAGTAGGCGAAGTGCTCGCACAGATGGGTGGTGACCTCGACGCCTGCCGCCGCCAGCTCGTGGTTGAGGAGCTGGGTGACGAGGGGCACGCAGCCGCCGCACGACGTTCCCGCCTTGGTGCAGGCCTTGACCGCGCCCACGTCGGTGGCGCCTCCGGCCACGGCATCGCAGATGGCCGACTTGGTCACGTTGTTGCACGAGCAGACGGTGGCCGTGCCTGCCAGTGCGCCGACGCCGACGGGCTCGGCGCCCGCCGCAGGAGCGATCAGGGCGGCGGGGTCGTCGGGCGTGGGCATGTCGCCGCGCGCCATCTGCACGAGCGTCGTGTAGGCGGTGGCGTCGCCCACGAGGATGCCGCCCGCCACCCGCGTGCCGTCGGGCGTGATCACCAGGCGCTTGTAGACGCCGTTCACCGCGTCGGAGAAGGTGATCGACTCGCCCGTCGACACGTCGCCGAAGCAGGCCACGTCGACGCCCAGCAGCTTGAGCTTGGTCGACATGTCGGCGCCCGCGAACTCGGCGTCGCCGCCCAGCAGCCGCCGCGCGACCACCCGGGCCATGTCGTAGCCGGGGGCAACCAGGCCCCACACGCGGCCGTCGGCCACGGCGCACTCGCCGACGGCGAAGATGCGGGGGTCCGACGTGCGGCACGCGCTGTCGACGACGATGCCGCCGCGCTCGCCCATGTCGAGGCCGCACGCGCGAGCGAGCTCGTCGCGCGGCCGGATGCCGGCGGAGAACACCACGAGGTCGACGTCGAGGGACGTGCCGTCGGCGAAGCGCATCTGCGCCACCCGGCCGTCGTCGCCCGCCGCCAGCTCCGTCGTCTGCATCCCCGTGTGCACGTGGACGCCGAGCGCTTCGATGCGAGCGCGCAGCACCGCCCCGCCGCCGTCGTCCACTTGCATGGGCATGAGCCGCGGGGCGAACTCGACGACATGGGGCTCCAACCCCAGGTTGCGCAAGGCGTTGGCCGCTTCGAGCCCGAGGAGGCCGCCGCCGACGACGGCCCCGACCCGGCGACCGGAGGCGTCGTGGCGGATGGCTTCGAGGTCGTCGAGGGTGCGGTAGACGAAACAGCCGGGAAGGCCACTGCCGGGGACGGGAGGCACAAACGGGTACGAACCGGTGGCGAGCACCAGGGCGTCGTAGGCGACCTGCACCCCGGCGGCCGAGGTGACCGTGCCCGCGGCTCGGTCGATCCCGGCGATGGGGTCGCCCAAGTGCACCTCGATCTCGTCGTAGGCGCCCGGCGCGACGAGGGTGAGGTCGTCCTCGGTAGCCCCGTCGAAGAACGAGCTGAGGGCGACCCGGTCGTAGGCGAGCCGACGCTCCTCGCCGAAGACGACGACCCGCCAGGCGTCGAGCCCGCCTCGTTCGGCGAGTGCCTCGACGAGCTTGTGGCCGACCATGCCGTTGCCGGCGACGACGAGGGTGGGGCGGGTCATACCCCGGCTCCGGCGAGCGTGGGGCGGGCCGCCTCGGCGGGGCTGCGTCGGAGGTAGGCGGCCCAGGTGACCGCGCCGAACACGATGTAGGAAGCGAGGAACACGCCCATCGCCGGGACCGGCCAGTCGGCGTGGGCCGCGGCCACAGCGGCCTTCTCGACGGGGGTCTGGGCCGCCTGCACGAGGGACGAGACCTGCAGGCTCGCCTGTCGCAGCACCAGTTGGATCAAGGCGCCGCCCATCGCCCCGATCGCCCCTGCGATCCCGATGACGGCGGCAGCCCGGCGCTTGTACTCGACGGCCACGGAGGCGGGTGCGACGCCCCGCTCGGCCGCCTCACGCTCACCGAGGCGGGCGAAGATCGACGGGATCATCTTGTACGTCGAGCCGTTGCCGATCCCGGCCAGCAGGAACACCACCATGTACGAGGTGAAGAACACGGCGAAGCTGCGCTCCCGCACGCCGACGATGGCGGTGGTGGTGGCGGCGGCCATGGCGCCGAACACGGCGAACGTCACCCGGGCGCCGCCGAGCTTGTCGGCTACCCAGCCGCCCAGCGGCCGGGCCACCGACCCGATGAGGGCGCCGAGGAAACCGAGCCCGCCGAGGTAGGTGGCGATGAACGGGTGGCCCGCCAGGAACTCGGGGAACGTGTTCTTGATCACCAGCGGGAGGGTGAACGAGAAGCCGATGAACGAGCCGAACGTGCCGATGTAGAGCATCGACATGACCCACGTCTGCGGCTCGCGCAAGGCGGCGCGGTACGAGCTGGTGTCGGCCTTGGCTTGCGTGAGGCTGTCCATGAACAGCCACGCACCGATGGTGGCCAGGGCGATGAGGGGCAGCCACATCAGCCCGGCGTAGGCGAGGTGCACGTCGTGCTCCGGCCGGCGCACCGCTGTCGCCGGCACGCCGACGACGATGACCAGGGGGACGAGCAACTGTGCGACAGCCACGCCGAGGTTGCCGCCCGCGGCGTTGAGGCCGAGCGCCCAGCCCTTCTTCCGCTCGGGGTAGAAGAACGAGATGTTGGCCATCGACGACGAGAAGTTGCCGCCGCCGACACCCGCCGTGGCGGCGCACAGGAGCAGTACCCACAGTTGCGTGTCGTGTGCCTGCTGGGCCAACCAGCCGCTCGGCACCACGAAGGCCAGCAGCAGCGTGGGCAGGAACAGCAGCGCGGCGCTGACGGTGGTCCACGCCCGGCCGCCGAAGCGAGGGACGGCGAACGTGTAAGGGATGCGGAGCACGGAACCGATCACGTTGGGCACGAGCGTCAGCAGGAACAGCTCCGACACCGGGAGCTTGATGCCGGCGTTCCCGAGGTTGAGCACGACGATCGTCCAGAGCACCCACACGCAGAACCCGATGTGCTCGGCGAACATCGAGAGGATCAGGTTCTTGCGGGCGATGCGTTCGCCCGAGGCCTTCCAGAAGGCCTCGTCGTCGGGGTCCCAGTCGTCGATCCAACGTCCAAGCTGCATGGGTACACCCAACCGCGCCGGTGTTACAGCCAGGTGTCCGTTCTGTTGAACGTCACGGGTCGACTTGCCCACGAGGGGGTTCGGCGCCCTGTGGGCGAGACGAAACAACGACGAAACGCTCGGCTCACAGCCCGGCAATGCGAGCCGGGCACACTGCTCAGCAGATGTCGTTGCTTCCCCTCGAAGGCTTCAGAGTCGGCGTGACCGCCGACCGCCGCGCCGCCGAACAGGGCGAGCTCCTGGTGCGGCGGGGGGCCGAGGTCGTCCACGCACCGACCATCAGCACCGAGTACCTCGGCCACGACGACGCCGTGCGACAGGCGACCGAAGCCGTCATCTCGGGCAGGCCCCACTACTTGATCGCCACCACTGGGATCGGCGTGCGGGCGTGGTTCGACGCCGCGCAGGCGTGGGGCCTCGGCGACGACCTGCAGGAGACGCTGGCCGCCGCGCAGGTCGTCGCCCGAGGGCCCAAGGCGGCTGCGGCCGTCCAGGTGGCGGGGCTCGATCCGGCCATGACGGTGGAGAGCGAACGGCTCGACGACATCGTGCCTCTGTTGGCAGAGCGTGGCCTCGCCGGTCGCACCGTCGCCCTCCAGCACTACGGGCGCCGTGACGACAAGCTCATGGCCGCCTTGGCCGCCGAGGGCGCCACCGTGGTGGAGGTCCCCGTCTACCGCTACCGGCTGCCCGCCGACGACGGCAGGGTCGGCGGCTTGATCGACGGCGCGTGCGCCGGCGACGTCGACGCCGTCACCTTCACCAGCGCGCCCGCGGTGGCCCACTTGCTCGATGCCGCCGACGCCCTCGGCCGGAGCGAGGCGCTGTTGCGGGCGTTCAACGAGAGCGGGGTGGTCGCTGCGTGCATCGGTCCCGTGTGCGCCGAGGCGGCACGCGCCTCGGGCATCGCCGGTCCGGTCGCACCTGAACGAGGGCGGCTCGGCCTGTTGGTGCGGGTGCTGACCGACGCGCTGCAAGCGCGCCGGCGCGAGGTCAGGTTGGGCTCGGCCCTCCTCGTGGTCCAGGGCCGAGCGGCCGAGGTCGACGGCGCCGTGGTGCGGCTGACGGCGTCGGAGGCCGGCGTGCTCGACCACCTGGTGCGCCGGCCCGGCGCGGTCGTCTCCAAGCAGACGATGCTGCGGGGCGGCGCCACCAGCGAGCGAGCCCTGGAGGCGACCGTCGCCCGGCTCCGCCGACGACTCGGCCCCGCCGGCGGCGCGCTGCGGACGGTGCGAGCCCGCGGCTACTGCCTCGGCCTCGACTGAACGACTTCTAACGCGTGGGCTGGAACACCCCGAACTCGGCCCGCAGCACGTCGCTCACCTCGCCGAGGGTCGCCTTCACCCGCAGCGCCTCCTTCATGGGGACGAGCAGGTTCTGCGTGCCCCGCGCCGCCGCAGCCACGTCGTCGAGCGCGTGGCGCACGGCGTCCTGGTCTCGTTCGGCCTTGAGGCGACGCACCCGGTCGGCCTGCTGCTGCTGCATGGCCGGGTCGATGGGGAACACCTCGGCGGGCTCGACTTCGCCCTCGGTGTACTTGTTCACCCCGACGATGACCTTCTCGCCGGCGTCGACCGCCTTGGCGTGCTCGTAGGCCGCCGCTTCGATCTCGTCCTGCATGAAGCCCTGCTCGATGGCCGAGACGGCGCCGCCCATGCCGTCGATCTTGTCGAGGTAGGCCCACGCCCCTTCTTCGATGGCGTCGGTAAGCGACTCCACGAAGTACGAGCCGGCCAGCGGGTCGGCGGTGTCGACCACGCCCGACTCCGAGGCGATGACCTGCTGGGTGCGCAGCGCCACCCGGGCGGCCCGGGCGGTGGGCAGGCCGATGGCCTCGTCGAAGCCGTTGGTGTGAAGGCTCTGGGTGCCGCCGAGCACCGCGGCGAGGGCCTGGATGGTGACGCGCATGATGTTGTTCTCGGGCTGCTGGGCGGTGAGGGTCGAGCCACCGGTCTGGGTGTGGAACCGCAGCAGCTTCGACTTCTCGTCCTTGGCCCCGAAGCGCTCCGTCATGATCTTCGCCCACATGCGACGGGCGGCCCGGAACTTGGCGATCTCTTCGAAAAAGTTGTTGTGGCCGTTCCAGAAGAAGCTGAGGCGAGGGGCGAAGTCGTCGACGGAGAGGCCCGCGGCGACGGCGGCGTCCACGTAGGCGATGCCGTTGGCCAAGGTGAAGGCGATCTCCTGCACCGCCGTGGAGCCCGCCTCGCGGATGTGGTAGCCGGAGATGGAGATGGTGTTCCACTGGGGGATGCGGTCGCGGCAATAGGCGAAGATGTCGGTGATCAGCCGCATCGACGGGCGGGGCGGGTAGATGTAGGTGCCCCGGGCCACGTACTCCTTGAGGATGTCGTTCTGGATGGTGCCGCCGAGCTTCTCGGACGGGATGTTGTTCTCCTCGGCCACGAGCTCGTAGAGCAGCAGCAGGGTTGACGCCGTGGCGTTGATGGTCATCGACGTGGTGACCTTGTCGAGCGGCATGCCGTCGAGCAGCATGCGCATGTCGTCGATGGAGCTGATGGCCACGCCGACCTTGCCGACCTCGCCCTCGGCGCGGGGGTGGTCGGAGTCGTAGCCCATCTGCGTCGGCAGGTCGAAGGCGCACGACAGGCCCGTGGAGCCGTTGGCCAACAGCAGCTTCCACCGCTCGTTGGTGGCCTCGGCGGTGCCGAAGCCGGAGTAGGGGCGGATGGTCCACGGCCGCCCCCGGTACATCGTGGGGTAGACGCCCCTCGTGTACGGGAACGAGCCCGGCTCTCCCAGCTTGGTCTCCGGGTCCCACCCCTCGAGATCGCCCGCCGCGTAGACGGGCTTGATCTCGATCCCCGAGTCGGTACGACGAACGTCCTCGGCCATGGCGCTCAGGTTACGACCGCCGAGGTTTCGCGAGCTAAAGCGCCTGCGTCAGCCGATGGCGATGCACGCCACGCCCGCCAGCGCGAAGGCCAAGCCGACGAGTTGCGCCTTCACCAGCCGCTCCTTGAGCACCACCCGAGCCAGCAGCACGGTGCCCGCCGGGTAGAGCGAGCTGAGCACGGCGACGAGCGACAGCAGCCCTTGGCGCACGGCCAGCAGGTAGACGGCGTTGGCCGTCACGTCGAGCACGCCGGAGGCAGCGATGGCGGGCACGGCGGGGCGATTGGGGCGGAGTTGTTGCCGGGCCACGAGGGCACCGACGGTGACGGCGACGACCGACGCGGCACGAGCCGACACCAGGGGCCACCAGCCGGCGTCGTCGCCGGTCTCGGCCAGCAGGATGAACAGGGCGCCGAAGCCGACGCCCGCGCCGACGGCCCAGCCCACGGCGGCCCATTCCCGGTCGGCCGGGACGTCGTCGTCGGGATCGTCGGAGCGGGCTACGAGGGCGACGGCCGCGAGGGCGAGCAGCACCCCGAAGAGGACGAGGGCCGACGGGCGCTCCCCGGTGGCCAGTCCCCACGCCACCGGCAGCACGGCGGCGCCCACCGCGGTGATGGGCGCCACCACGCTCATGCGGCCGGTGGCCAGTCCCCGGAACAGCAGGAACACCCCGATGCCGCCGCACACGCCGGACGCCGCGCCGATGACAAGGTCGCGGTCGGTGGCGTGGCCCGAGGGGTCGACGACGAGCAGGAGACCGAGCAGCAGGAAGCCGAGCAGGTGCGCCGGGACGACGACCGAGGTGGTCGGCGTGCGCCGAGACGCCAGCCCGCCGAAGAAGTCGCCTGCGCCGTACGACGCGGCGACGATCAGCCCGAGGAGGACAGCCAGCGGATCAGGCCGGAGGTTGCTTAGCGTGCGGCATGCACAGCTCGTCGTACTCGGCAATGACCAACTCGCCCGCGTTGGGGCCGCACGCCGGGCACTCCGGGTCGCGGTGCACCTTGAAGGTACGGAACGACTCCTCCATGGCGTCGTAGGCCAGCAGGCGGCCGATCAGCGGCTCGCCCAGGCCCAAAAGGATCTTGATGGCCTCCATGGCCTGGATGCTGCCGACGATGCCGGGCAGCACGCCGAGCACGCCTGCCTCGGCGCACGACGGCGCCAGTTCGGCGGGAGGCGGCTCGGGGATCATGCAGCGGTAGCAAGGGCCCTCGTAGGGGGCGAAGACGGTGGCCTGGCCCTCGAAGCGGAAGATCGAGCCGTGCACCACGGGGATCTTCTTGAGCAGTGAGGCGTCGTTCACCAGGTAACGGGTGGGGAAGTTGTCGGTGCCGTCGACGATCACGTCGTAGCCGTCGATGATGTCGAGCACGTTGTCGGCGCCCAGACGGACGTCGTAGGTCACGACGTTCACGTCGGAGTTCAGCAGTGTCAGCGTCTTCTTGGCCGAGTCGACCTTGCGGTCGCCCACCCGGTCGATGTTGTGCAGGATCTGGCGCTGCAGGTTGGAGTCGTCGACCACGACCATGTCGATGATGCCGATGGTGCCGACGCCGGCCGCCGCCAGGTAGAGGGCCGCGGGGGAACCGAGGCCGCCTGCGCCCAACAGGAGGACCTTGGAGTCGAGCAGCTTCTGCTGGCCGACCTCGCCCACCTCGGGGAGCAGGAGGTGGCGCTGGTAGCGGTTGCGCTGCTCGGAGGTGAGGGCTTGGGGCGTCTTCCAGGCGCGGCCCTCGTTCTTCCACTTCCCGAAGCCGCCGGCCATGGAGACGACGTTGGTGTAGCCGAGGTCTTGCAGGCTGGCCGCCGCGAAGGCCGAGCGGACGCCGCCTGCGCAGTAGACGACGACGGGCGTGTCCCGGTCGGCCACCTTGTTCTCGATCTGCAGTTCGAGGAAGCCGCGGGGGATGTGCACGGCGTTGGGGAGCGCGCCCTGCTCGTACTCGTCGGCCTCGCGCACGTCGACGACGACGGCGTTGGGGTCGGTTGTGATGGTCTGCTCGGCCGTGGCCGTGTCGACCTCTCGGATCTTCGACTTGGCCTGGCTGAGCAACTCGCGGAACGTGGGCACGGGCGCTACCTCCTGGAACGGTAAAACCTTACCAATAAGGTCGGCATTCCCGGCCGGCCGTAGCGTGGCAGCCATGGAGTTCTCCGAGGTGGTGCGGCGGCGGCGCATGGTGCGTCGCTTCGACGGGACGCCGGTGGCCCGCGAGGTGGTCGAGCGGCTGCTGCGCAACGCAGTGCGGGGACCGTCGGCAGGGTTCAGCCAGGGGTTCGCCTTCGTGGTGCTGGAAGGCGAAAAGCAGACGAGGCCGTTCTGGGACGCCGTGCTCGACCCCGAGTGGGAGGGCGGGGGCTGGCGGACGGCGCCGGTGGTCGTGGTGCCGCTCTCCAATAAGCAGGCGTACCTCGACCGCTACTCGCGGCCCGACAAGGAGTTCCTGGGCATGGGCGAGGAGTCCGCGTGGCCGGTCCCCTACTGGGACATCGACGCCGCCTTCGCCACCATGTTGCTGTTGCTGTCGGTGGTCGAGGAGGGCTTGGGGGCGGTGTTCTGCGGGATCTTCAAAGGCGAGCGCGAGGCGCTGCATGCCTTGGGCGTGCCGGAGTCGTACCGGGCCATCGGCGCGGTGGCGCTGGGCCACCGCGCCCCCGACGAGCACTCGCGGCCGTCGTGGAAGGGCGGCCGCAAGCCGTTCGAGGAGGTCGTGCACTTCGGCCGCTGGTCAGCCGACGATGTGCGGTAGCAGTTCGCTGATCGGGCCGCGGAGGACGACGTCGGCCAGGTGGTCCATGGCCGTGGCCTCCCCGTTGACGATGACGATGCGGGCGCCCGCCTGCTTGGCCAGTGGCACGACGGCGGCGGCCGGGTAGACCGTCAGGGTTGAGCCGACGGCGAGGAGGAGGTCGCACGCGAGGGCGGCCCGTTCGGCCCGGCGCAGGTCGTCGGCCACCAGGTCCTGGCCGAAGCTGATGGTGGCCGACTTGAGGATGCCGCCGCAGGTGCGGCACGCAGGATCGTCTTCGCCGTTGCGCACGCGCTCCAGCGCCCGCTCCATAGGCGCCCGCTCGCCGCACGACCAACACGCCACCTGGCGCATGGTGCCGTGGATCTCCACGATCTTGTCGGCGCTGTTGCCCGCCTGCTGGTGGAGTTCGTCGATGTTCTGGGTGACGAGGGTGTGCAGCTTGCCCCGCTGTTCGAGGGCGACGAGGGCGCGGTGGCCGGCGTTGGGCTGGGCCTCCCACGCAGGCGAGTGAAGCCGGGCCTGCCACGCCGCCCGCCGCACCTCGGGTTCGTTGAGGTAGTGCTCGAGGGTGGAGGCCCGCTCGGCGGCGGGGTTCTTGGTCCACACGCCCTGCGGGCCCCGGAAGTCGGGGATGCCCGAGTCGGTGGAGATGCCGGCGCCGGTGAGGACGGTGATCGCCTTGGCCTCGTCCACCCACGCCTTCGCCTGCTCCGCCTCGGGCGTCATGTGATCCAGCATCGCGCCTCTTGACAACCTGTGTGGAATGTAATGAAATACAGCCAGACGTCACTCGTCACCGGCACTTCCCCCGCCACTCGCCAACCCGACTGCCCCGCCTGCGGAGGAACGCCCGTGACCCCGGTCCCGGTCCTGCCAACCGTCACCACGCTCACCATCCGACCTTGGCCCGACGCCCTCATCGACGTCGTCGGCCACGACCCCCGCTCCGCCTACGTCGAGAACTACTGGGTGGGTGTGCTCGGGCCCACGGCGGCCTGGGTCCTGCGGCGTATCGCCGCCGGCCTCGAGGCCCAGCCCGACGGCTTCGTGCTCGACCTGCCCGAGACCGCACGGTCGATCGGGCTGTCCGAGAACTGCGGCCGCCACTCACCCTTCACCCGGTCGTTCGCCCGGCTGGTGCAGTTCGACCTGGCCCAGCCGCTGGGCGAACGCATCCTCGCCGTGCGGCGCAAGGTGCCCCCACTGACCAGACGGCAGCTGCTCAGGCTGCCCGCCTCACTTCAGGCCTCGCACCAGGCGTTGCAGGACGCCGACCTACGAACCCCCAGCGTCGAACACCTCCGCCGCCGGGCGCGACAACTGGCCTTGTCGCTGCTGGAGCTGGGGGAAGACCTCGAAGCCGGAGAACGCCAGCTCCTCCGGTGGAACTTCCACCCCGCCCTGGCCCGAGAAGCGGCGGCCTGGGCGTGGGAGCGGCACAACGCGGCGGCGCGGACCGAGGCGAGCACGCACCTCGAAGTGCTCCCCGGCGGCGACGCCGCATGATCGGGGCGGGCGCCCGGCCCCCCAGGCGTCCGCCCCGTCTTCGTGGCCCGCTTCGAGCGGAGGGGGCCACTCCGCACGCCGACCGCACACGCGACTGCGGCCGGTGTGCTCAGGCCGGTGCGGCCGACGCTGCCCGCTTGGCGTCGGCTGCTCGGCCGAACTCCGCCACCGCCGCCGGGGTCGTCCCTGGCCTCGCACTCGCCAGGAAGAGGAGGAAGAACCGATGGCCCCGCACGAAGGCCAACCCGTGCGACGTGACCGCCCCGTCGGGGCGTCGCTCGGCCTGGCTGAACCCCGTGGCGCCTGGCACGCCCTCGACCTCGTAGCGGGCGGAGCCGCGACCTTCGAGGTTGATCAGGCCGTCCTGCAGGTACGCCGCGGCGCTCGCTTCGTCGCGGAACTCGTACACCGCCTGGTACAGCTCGTCGCCCGCTTGGTTGCGCCACGCCCGGGCCAAGCCCGCCTTGAAGCCTCGGGTCTCCAACAGCGACCGCTCCGCCGATGTGTCGACCTCGGCCTTGGCCGCCGCCTCCAGGTCGAGCGGCCCCAGGCCGGCGCGGGTGTCGGGCACCCGTGTCCAGTCCGGCCCCAGGTCGTCGAGCATCAGGGCGCCGTTGACGGGACTCGCCGGGATCGTCGGCGGCGGCGGTGCGGCGCTCGTGGACGTGCCCCTCCCGTCGTCGTCCCCTCCGTTGCGATCGGCGCTTCGTTTGTCGCCTCCGCTGGTGCACGCCGCCAGCAGAACGGCGACCGCGACCACGGCGCCGACGAGGGCCAGCGGGCGACCGACCCGCTCGCGCCCGCGCACCTGCGCCATTCGGGCGGACATGTCGCCCTCCACTCGGGCCGACACCGCCACCATCACGGCCACGCGCCCCAGGCCGAAGGCTGCTCCGACGGCACTCGACCACCACGGCCCCGCGGTGGCGCCGAGCACGAACGCGGCCCACCACAGCCAGGTCGACAGGATCGTCAGCGGACCGACGCCAAGGCGCGCGCCGTACAGGACGGCGGCGACCCTGATCGGGAACACGCGCGCCCACGCCTGGGGCACCTGTCGGTGCACCGCCGCCGGCCGAGGGCGCCCAACCAGGTCGAGCACGACAGCGACCGCCACGACGAGGGCGGCGACTGGCTCCGACGCGCCCGGAAGGCCGAAGCCCGTCCACGCCGCGCCCACCACGAACCCGGCGAGCGCGCCAGTGGCGCCCGCCGCCAGGGCCAGGAGGATCGTCACTCGCACTCGCTCAAGCCCCCGCACGGAGGGCGTCACCGTTTCGGTGATCGACAAGCCTCAGGGCGACCACAGCGCTCGCACCGCGGCCAACAACGCCAGGACCAGGGCGACGGCGCCCACGTCAGCCGTCGCCGGGCTCCGCCCGTCCCGTCCAGTAGCCCCGCGCCGGTTCTTCGGGCGCGGCCGATGCCACGCGGGCGCGCCCGAGCGGGCGTTCCGACTCCGGCTGGGTGATGACGGGCAGCCCTTGGCCGCCGACGCCGATGAGCTTGTGGGCCTCGAACCCGTTGACGATCGACTGGAGCTCGTAGATGCCCCCGCTCGACAGCGCCCCGTTGGCGCCGCCCGCTACCACCCGGCGCAAGGAGTCTCGGATGGCGAACAGGGAATCGCGTGCACCGTCGAGGGCTCCGGGCACGTGGAACAGCACGGGGCCACCGACGCCGGCCAGGCCCGCCGAGGCCCCGGCGGCAGCGGCAGGCACCACGGCCACGCCGGTGGGGCGAGCGCCTTCCACCACGAGGGCGCGGGCGACGCGAGCCGACGCCCCCTCCAAACCGGGCGCCACCAGTCGGTAGCCGCCGGGCACGCGGCCTGCCTCTGCAGATGCCTCGGGGCCGACCAGGTGCGTCACCAGCGCACGGGGCTGCGGGCCGGTGGCGGCAGCCACCGCAGCGTCGACGCCGATCACCAGCGGGTAGCCCTGCGTGGCTGCGGCCGCTCCGGCCACGCCGGCCAAGTTGAAGACGTCGTGGCCCGCGACGCAGAACTGGCGGGACGCTCCCTTTGTCGAGCGCATCCACGAGGCGATCTCCGACGACAGGCCGGGAGCGTCTCCGGCGGTCCCCCACCGCTCGACCGTGAGGCCGTAGCGACCGAGCCAGTGCTCCACGCCCGCCGACAACGGGCCAATCAGCGTGGCCTTGCGAGCACCCAACCGCTGCAACTCGGCCGCCGTGCGGGCATCGATGGTGTTGCCGGAGGCCAGCAGCAGCGGCACGTTCAGGGCACCGGCGAAGGGGGCAGCCATGCCTGCGTAGGCAGGATCGGCCAGCGCTACGACGACGCTGGGCGCCGAGCCCTTGGGCCAGCGCACCGAGCTGACCGCGGTGGCCAAGGCGGCGGCGTCGTCGTAGGGCAGCCGCACCATCTCCCGCGTCATCACGCGTGGGTCGGCGCCGCAGCTCTCGACGATGCACTTCACGTTGTGGCCGCTGGGGCAGTAGCCGTGCACGTTCGGCCAGTTGTGGGCGCAGCAGTCGCAGATCTTCTTGAGGGCGCCGTCGGCGCAGCACCCGGTGGCGTACCAGCACCATCCCCACACGGCGTCACAGTCGTAGGTGGCGCACTTGGGTGACACGCCCGACTGGCCGCACACCCGCGCCTCGGCGGCATCGCCGACCAGCAGGTCGGTGATCATCTGCCCGCCCGCCACCAGCACGGCGAACTGCCCGGCCCGGCCCAGGAACGACCGGCGGGTGCTGCGGCCGGCCAGCCACCGGCCCGCCCGCTCCGTCCAGTCGTCGACCGACGACTTACGCCGTAGCAGCAAGGGATTCCTCCACCAGTACCTCGACCTGTTCGAGCGAGTTGGCCACGCCGCCGCCCTGCACCACGCCGGTGCGGTCGACGGTCACGAAATAGGGCGTCGAGTGCACGTTGAACGCCGAGAACATCTCCGCCGTGGCCGGGCCGTGGTCGAGGACCACCAGGCGCACGTCGTTCGCGTAATCACGTTCGAGGTACGGCAGCGAGGGCACCAGGGTGCGGCACACGTCGCACCGCTCCGACGTAAAGGCCAGCAACGTGAGCGGCGCATCGCCGTAGTCGACCCGGTCGGAGCGGGGGGCGGGCGTCCCGGCGATCGGCCCTTCCCCCGCCATGTTCGTGCCCAGCGGGCGCAGGCGAGCGTGCAGCACCCCGACCTGGCGGAGCAGCGCCACCACGGCAAACGACAGGCCGAGCACGGCCAGCCACAACAGCACGTACGACACAACCCACACGCCGCCGCTCATCGCTGCGGCTCCCCGGCCAGGCGGGTGTCCCACACCCGTCCGATGGCCCGGCGCAGGTCGAGCAGGTGCAGTACGACGAGCCCGCCGACGAACGCGGTGGACACGGCGATGACATCGGCCAGCGCAGGCATCGTCGGCCCGTCGGCGAGCGCAGCGACGCCGGCGAACCCGAGCAGGCCGGCATTGCGCACCAAGTCGACGCTCGACACCGGCCGCGCCTTGGCCGCACCGAAGCAGGCGCACCCCACCTCGGTCCCCCGGCGCACAGCGCCGAACAGCACCACAGAAAACGCCGACAGCAGCACGAAGGCGCCGATCGCACCGGCCCGGGGCACCACCACCAGCAGCGCAGCCACCACCAACTCGGCCAACGGCACGGCCCGGGCCAACGTCTCCGGCGCGGGCAACCCGAGGCCGGCGAACGACGCCGCAGTCCCACGGGGCCGCTGCCACTTGGCGATGCCCGCCCACCCCAGGACCCCCGCCGTCACCAGTGCGGCCGCGTAGGCCACCCCGTTCACGGCCGGGCCCGGGCCGCCATGCCGACGATGGGCTGGTTCAGCGGCTTGCCGCCGATGGAGCCGTAGAACGGGGCATTGCCGAACGAGAAGATGCCGCCGTCGGCAGCCACGAGCCAATAGCCGTCGCCCGCCCCGTTCGAGGCCATGCCCACCACGGGCTGCACCAACCGGTGCCCGCCCATCGAGCCCAGGAACGGCACGTTGAAGGCGAAGATGCCGCCGTCGGCCGCCACCATCCAGTACCCCTGGCCGTCGGGCCGCGACGTCATCCCCACGATCGGGCTGTTCAGCTTGATGTGGCCGGTGGCGCCGTAGAACGGCGCGTTGAAGGTGAAGATGCCGCCGTCGGACGCCACCATCCAGTAGCCGCCCCACGGGGTGGAGGCCATGCCCACGATGGGCCGGTTCAGCGGGGTGCCGCCCATCGAGCCGTGGAAGGGCGCATCGCCGAAGGCGAAGATGCCGCCGTCGGCCGCCACCAGCCAGTAGCCGTTGCCCGACGCCGTGGCCGCCATGCCCACGATGGGGCTGCGCAGGTCGATGGCGCCGGTGCTCCCGTAGAAGCGGGCGTCGCCGTAGATGAGGATGATCCCCGACGACGTCGCCATCCAGTAGCCCTCGCCCGTCGGGGTCGACGCCATGGCCACCACTCGGTCGGGCAGGCCGCTGCCGCCCGCACTGCCGTGGAAGCGGGCGCCGCCGAAGGCGAACAACCCCCCGTCGCGGGCCACGAACCAGTAGCCGTCAGCCCTCGCCGCCTCTGCGGGCGAAAGGGACGACACAACGAGCGCGAACAGCACCCCGAGAACCGCGAACGACCGCCGCATGCAACGCATGGTACGGGCTCCCACCCTGGGGCCGCGCGAACTACCGCTTGGTGAAGCTGTCGACGAACTCCACCAACGTGCGCACGCCGAACCCGGTGCCGCCCTTGATCACGTAGGCGTCGTCGCAGTCGGCCCGGGCGGGGCCGGCGATGTCGAGGTGCGCCCACGGCACGTCGCCCACGAACTCCTTCAGGAACAAGCCGGCCACCAACGTGCCCGCCTGTCCGGGGTTGCCGATGTTCTTGATGTCGGCCACCTCGGAGTCGAGGTGCGACCGGTACTCCTCGGGCAGCGGCAGCTGCCACACCGGCTCGCCCACCCGGTCGGCGGCAGCCCGCACCTGCTCCACCACTCGGTCGTCGTTACCCATCAGGCCGGCCACCTTCTTGCCCAGCGCCACCACCTGGGCGCCGGTGAGGGTGGCGATGTCGACGATGGCATCGGGCGCGGCGTCGACGGCCATCGACAGCCCGTCGGCCAGCACCAAGCGCCCCTCGGCGTCGGTGTTCAACACCTCGATCGTCGTGCCGTTGCGGGCCCGCAGCACGTCGCCCGGCTTCACCGCCCGCCCGCTCGGCATGTTCTCGGTGGCGGGCACGAAGGCCGTGACCCGGGTGCGCACGCCGAGCGCGGGCAGGGTGCTCATGGCCGCGATCACCGCGGCCGCTCCGCCCATGTCGGTCTTCATGGTCGTCATGCCGTCGGCCGTCTTGATCGACAGGCCACCGGAGTCGAACGTGATCCCTTTGCCCACCAGCACGACGTGCCCGCGGGGCCGATTGGGAGGCTCGTAGGTGAGCTCGATGAACCGGGGCGGCTCGTCGGAGCCCTGGGCCACGCCGAGCAACCCACCCATGCGCTCCTGCCGGATCTGCTCCTCGTCGAGCACCCGCACGCCGAGCCCGGTGCGTTCGGCCATCTCCACCGCACGCTCGGCCAAGCGGGTGGGCGTCATGGTCGCGGCGTGCTCGTTGACCAGGTCGCGGGCGAAGCACACTGCTTCGACGACGACGGCGGCCCGGTCGAGCACCGCCTGCCGCGCCCCCACCACGGTGACCCGCTGGATCTGCGACACCGTGGCCTCCGACTTCAACGCCGTGTAGGCGTAGGCGGCCAGGCCGATGCCCTCGGCCACCGCCCGCCCCGCCACTGCGGGTTCCACCCCGCTCGATCCCAACACCACCGCCACGTCGGTGGCCCGGCAGGCGGCCTTGGCCAACGCCGCGCCCGCCTTGCGGTACGTCTCAGCCGTGACCGTGCCCTCGTCGCCCAACCCCAGCGCCACCACCACGCCGCCGTCGTCGGCAGGCAGCACGTGGGCCTGGCCCGCCTTAGCCTCGAAGCCCACGGCGCCCAGGTAGGCGGTGTCGAGCTCGACGACGCCGCCGTCGCCCTGCACCAGGCCGGTGAACACGGGCACGCCCAGCACGGTGGCCTCGGCGGGCACCGCTCGCGATGCGCTGAAAGTGATCGGCATGGGAACGGCTACTCCTTCGGGACCGAGCGGGTGGGCAGGGACTCCCCCTCCTGCCACCGGGCCATGGTCCACAGCAGGTCGGACAATCGGTTGAGGTACGGCACGGCCAGCGACCCGTCGGCCGCGGCGCGAATGGCCAGGCGCTCGGCTCGGCGCACCACCGTGCGGGCCACGTCGAGCAGGGCCGAGGCCCGGTTCTGCCCGGGCACCACGAACTCGGTGGGCATCTCGAAGCGCTCGTTCAGCGCGTCGATGTGCGCCTCCAGCGACGTCACCATCTCGGCGGTAACGGCCGTCGACCCGGGCACGAGCTTCGAGCGGTTGTCGGCCGCCGTGGCCAGGTCGGCCATCAGCACCCACAGGTCGCGCTCCAGGGCGACCAGCAGTTCGTCGAGCTCGGAGCCCCGCTCGGCCTCCGCCCGGGCCAGGCCGAGGAACGACTGTGCTTCGTCGACGGTCCCGTAGGCGTCGACCACCAGCGCGTCCTTGCCGACCCGCCCGCCGAAGTAGAGGCCGGTCGTGCCGTCGTCGCCCTTCTTCGTGTAGATGCGCACCGGGCGACGAGACTAGGCCGCAGCAAACGCAATGGGGACAGGAACGGGCCCGCTACTACCCTGAAGGGGCCATGCCCAGCTACCTCGACGCCGTCCGCGAGCGGGTCGTCGTCTTCGACGGCGCCACCGGGACCAACATCCAGATGCGGGACCTGACCGCCGACGACTTCGGCGGTACCGCCCTCGAAGGTTGCAACGAGGTGCTGGTACAGACCCGGCCCGACGTGATCGAAGACCTGCACCGGTCGTTCCTCGAAGTCGGCGTCGACGTGGTGGAAACCGACACCTTCGGCGCCTTCTCGGTGGTGCTGGCCGAGTACGGCTTGGCCGACCAGGCCTACGACCTCAACGTGGCGGCGGCCCGCATCGCCAAGGAAGTGGCGTCGGGCTACGGCGGATGGGTGGCGGGCTCCATCGGCCCCGGCACCAAGTTCCCGTCGCTGGGCCAGATCCCCTTCACCGCCCTGCGCGACTCCTACGAGGAACAGGCCCGCGGCCTGCTCGAAGGCGGCGTCGACTTCTTCATCATCGAGACCGTCTACGACCTGCTCCAGGCCAAGGCCGCCGTCATCGCCTGCCGCCGGGCCATGGCCGCCGTGGGCAAGGACCTGCCCATCCAGGTGCAGGTCACCATGGAGCTCACCGGGCGCATGCTGCCCGGCACCGAGATCGGCGCCGCCCTCACCGCCCTCGAAGCGGTGAGCCCCGACATCATCGGCCTCAACTGCGCCACCGGCCCGCAGGAGATGAGCGAGCACCTTCGTTACCTCTCGCAGCACGCTCGCCAACCGATCTCGTGCCTGCCGAACGCGGGGCTGCCGTCGGTGGTCGACGGCAAGATGCACTACGACCTCACGCCGGAGCAGTTGGCCGACTACCACGCCCGCTTCGTCACCGAGTTCGGCGTGTCGGTCGTCGGCGGTTGCTGCGGCACCACGCCTGCCCACCTCAAGGCCGTCGTCGACCGCGTCAAAGACCTCACGCCGACGCCGCGCACCACGCAGTTCGAGCCCGGCCTGGCGTCGATCTACAGCCATGTCCCCTACGACCAGGCGCCGTCGTTCCTGGTGGTGGGCGAGCGCACCAACGCCAACGGGTCGAAGAAGTTCCGCGAGGCCATGCTGGCCGACGACTGGGAGACGTGCGTCGCCATGGCGCGCGAGCAGGTCAAGGAGGGCTCGCACGTCCTCGACGTCTGCGTCGACTACACGGGCGAGAACGGCGTCGACGACATGAACGAGGTGGCTTCGCGCTTCGCCACCCAGGCCACCGTGCCGATCATGCTCGACTCCACCGAGCCGCCCGTCATCGAAGCGGGCCTGCAGTGGATCGGCGGCAAGGCCATCCTCAACTCGGTCAACCTGGAAGACGGCGACGCCGAGGGCACCCGCTTCGACCGCTTCCTGCGCCTGGCCCGCGAGTACGGCGCCGCTGTCGTCTGCACGTGCATCGACGAAGAGGGCCAGGCCCGCACCGCCGACTGGAAAGTGCGCGCCGCCAAGGCGATCCACGACCGTGCCGTCGAGCACTACGGGCTGCAACCGAGCGACCTGTTCTTCGACCCGCTGGTACTGCCCATCAGCACGGGCATGGAGGAGGGCCGCCGCGACGGCATCGAGACCATCGAGGGCATCCGCCGCATCAAGGCGGAGCTGCCCGGCGTCAACACCATCATCGGCCTGTCGAACATCTCGTTCGGCCTCAGCGCCGCGGCCCGCCACGCCCTCAACTCGGTGTTCCTGCACGAGTGCCACGAGGCCGGCCTCGACGCCGCCATCGTGCACGCGGCGCGCATCATGCCGCTCAACAAGATCGACCCCCGCGTCGTCGAGGTCTGCCTCGACCTGATCTACGACCGGCGGCGCGACGGCTACGACCCGCTGCAGGAGCTCATCGGCCTGTTCGAGGGCGTGTCGTCGACGACCCTGGAGAAGGAGGACCGCTCCGACTGGCCCATCGAGCGCCGCCTGTCGCAGCGCATCATCGACGGCGACCGCGACGGCCTGGAAGCCGACCTCGACGCCGCGCTGGGCGCGGGCATCCCCGCCCTCGACATCATCAACGACACGCTCCTGGCGGGCATGAAGGTGGTGGGCGAGCTGTTCGGCTCCGGCCAGATGCAGCTGCCGTTCGTGCTCCAGTCGGCCGAGACGATGAAGGTCGCCGTCGCCTACCTCGAGCCCCACATGGAGAAGAACGACCAAGGCGGCAAGGGGCGAGTGGTGCTCGCCACCGTCAAGGGCGACGTCCACGACATCGGCAAGAACCTGGTCGACATCATCCTCACCAACAACGGCTACGAGGTGCACAACCTCGGCATCAAGGTGCCGCTGACCGACATGATCGACAAAGCCGTCGAGGTCAAGGCCGACGCCATCGGCATGAGCGGCCTGCTGGTCAAGAGCACCTTGATCATGCGCGAGAACCTCGAAGAGCTGAACAGCCGCGGGCTCTCGCACCTGCCGGTGATCCTGGGCGGCGCCGCCCTCACCCGCACCTACGTCGAGCGCGACCTGCGCGAGGTCTACGAAGGCCGGGTCTTCTACGGCAAGGACGCCTTCGAAGGGCTGGCCACCATGGACCGCCTGGTCGAGCTGCGGAAGTCGGGCGAGGACGACCCCGAGTTCGGCCGCACGCCCGGCGGGCGTGACATCCCTCGCCGCGCCGCCAAGGAAGCGCCCGACCCCTCGACGATCCCGGCCCGTTCCCCGTCGGTGGCGAACGACAACCGGCTGTTTCCCCCGCCATTCGTGGGCTCCAAGGTGGTCAAGGGCATCTCGCTCGACGAGATCGCCGCCTACCTCAACGAGACGGCGCTGTTCCGCCACCAATGGGGCTTCCGGCCCGAGAACGGCGAGAGCGACGAGCAGTTCAAGGAACGGGTGCGCGCCGTGCTGCGCGACAAGCTGGCCGAGGCCAAGGCGTCGGGCGTGCTCGTGCCCCAGGTGGTGTACGGCTACTTCGCCGTCAACGCCGAGGGCAACGACCTGGTGGTGTGGAAAGACGAGACGGCCTCGCAGGAGTGGATGCGCTTCACGTTCCCGCGCCAGTTGGAAGAGCCGTGGCTCTGCATCGCCGACTTCTTCCGGCCGGTGGGATCGGGCGAGGTCGACTACGCGGCGTTCCACATCGTGAGCATGGGAGCGGCCGTTTCCGAGGCCGCCGCCGAGCTGTTCGCGGCCGACAAGTACCAGGACTACCTCTTCCTGCACGGCCTCGGCGTCGAGATGACCGAGGCGCTCGCCGAGCTGTGGCACCGTCGCATCCGCGAGGAGTGGGGCTTCGCCGACGAGGACGGGCCGTCGCTCGCTGGGCTGTTCCGTCAGCAATACCGCGGCGGCCGCTACTCGTGGGGCTACTCGGCGTGCCCCG